>CAXTTD010000089.1:0-10642 GCA_964246945.1 uncultured Solirubrobacteraceae bacterium
CAACGGCCACAAGCGCTGGATCGGCAACGCGTCGATCGCCGACGTGGTGATCGTATGGGCGCGCGACGACGAGGGCGACGTCGGCGGTTTCCTCGTCGAGAAGGGCACGCCCGGGTTCGACCCCTCGCAGGTGATCGGCGGCAAGATCGGCAAGCGCGCGATCCTGCAGGCCGAGATCACCCTCGAGGAGGTCCGCATCCCGCTCGAGAACCGGCTCGAGAACGCGCGGAGCTTCCGCGACACCTCGCGGGTGCTCACCGCCACCCGCGGCGGTGCGGCGTGGGAGTGCGTCGGACACGGGATGGCGGCGATGGACGCCGCGGTAAGCTACGCCCGCGAGCGCGAGCAGTTCGGCCGCCCGATCGCGGGCTTCCAGCTCGTGCAGGGCAAGCTCGCCACGATGGCCGCCGCGCTCACCGCGATGCAGCTCTACTGCCTGCGGCTCGCCGAGCTGCAGGAGTCCGGCGCCGCCACCGGCGAGATGGCGTCGCTGGCCAAGCTGCACAACGTCCGCGGGGCGAAGCTCATCTGCGCTGAGGCCCGGGACATCCTCGCCGGCAACGGCCTGCTGCTCGAGAACCACGTCGCCCGCCACATGACCGACATGGACATCGTCGACACCTACGAGGGCACCGACTCGGTGCAGTCGCTCATCGTCGGACGCGGGCTCACCGGGATCTCGGCGTTCACCTAGGCCGAGTTCTCTCGGCCTGGCCATGCGATGCGTCGCGGTCGACTGGTCGGGTCGACTGACCGGCGCTGAGGAGACGATCTGGATCGCGGCCGCCGAGGCCGGCCGGCTCACGTTCCTGGAGAGCGGTCGCCGACGCGAGGAGGTGATCGAGTGGGTGATCGAGCGCCGAGACGAGATCGTGGCGGTTGGCTTCGACTTCGCGTTCTCGTTCCCGGCATGGTTCTGCAACGAGCGGGGCTGGCGATCGGCGCGAGAGGTCTGGACCGCGATGAGCGGCACCGGAGATGCGCTGCTGAGCGCCGAGGCGGATCCCTTCTGGGGTCGTACTCAGCCCCGGCCGGAGCCCAACGAGACTCGCCCGGCGCTACGCGCCACCGAAGCCCA
Source organism: uncultured Solirubrobacteraceae bacterium (assembly GCA_964246945.1). Classification (GTDB taxonomy): domain Bacteria; phylum Actinomycetota; class Thermoleophilia; order Solirubrobacterales; family Solirubrobacteraceae; genus Palsa-465. The sequence continues at coordinate 1,079 of CAXTTD010000089.1, forward strand.
GCCGGACCGGCCCGGCAAGTCGGTGTTCCAGATCGGCGGCGCGGGAGCGGTGGGCACCGGGTCGATCCGCGGGATGCCGCTTCTCGCGAAACTCGCCGACGCGGGATTCTCGGTGTGGCCGTTCAACGGGCCGACGGCTCCCCCGGCGGTCGTGGAGATCTACCCGCGGCGGCTCTATCCCCCCGGCTCACCGGCCGGGATGCGCCTGGTCAAGAGCAGATGGAGCTCCCGGAACGCTCATCTGCGCCACTGGTTCCCCGCCCATCCCGAGCCGCTGCGCGAGCGCGCCGCGGGCTCCGAGGACGCGTTCGACGCCGCCGTGTCGGCACTCGTCATGTCTCGGCACGAGGCTGCGCTGCGGGCGCTTCCCGCCCTGCCCGAGCATCGTCTCGAGGGCTGGGTGTGGTCTCCCCCGGCACCGTGAACGCATCGCGGGCCGTTTCGGCGCGTGCGCGGATCGCGCAGCCGGCGAGATGGTCGTCGACGAGTCCCATCGACTGCATGAACGCATAGGCGGTGGTCGGTCCCACGAACCGCCAGCCGCGGCGCTTGAGGTCCGTCGCGAGCGCCGCGGACTCGGCGGTGCTCGTCAGGCCGGCGAGCGTCGCTCGGTCGATCCCCTGGGCGCGCCGCGCCGGCGCGAAGCTCCACGCGTAGCCGGCGAGCGACCCCTCGGCGGCGACGAGCTCCACCGCGCGGCCCGCGTTGTTGATCACCGCCTCGATCTTGCCGCGATGGCGCACGATCCCCGCGTCGGCGAGCAGCCGCGCGACGTCGGCGTCGCCGAACTCCGCGACCGCGCGGAAGTCGAAACCGGCGAACCCCGCGCGGAACGCCTCACGCTTGCGCAGGATCGTCAGCCACGAGAGTCCCGACTGGAAGCCCTCAAGGCTGAGCTTCTCGAACAGCCGCACGTCGTCGGCGATCGGGAAACCCCACTCGGTGTCGTGGTAGGTGCGGTAGTCGGGCGCCGATCCCGCCCAGGCGCAGCGGGAGACGCCGTCTTCACCGACGATGATCCCGTCGCTCACCGCGGCGGCGGACACGACAGGCGGGTTAATGGCCCCTCGGGGGCACTAATTGCGCGAGGCGCAACCGGCGCACAGGCCCGTGACCACGACCTGCGCGTCGTCGGCGCGACAGCCGAGCTCGTCGGCGGCCCGCAGCACCGCCGCGTGATCGGTCTCGGAGTCGAGGTCGACGACCGTGCCGCAGCGACGGCACACGAAGTGATCGTGCGCCTGGGCGCGGGAGTCGAACAGCACCGCCCCGGGGACACCCGGCACCCGCCGGACCTGCCCGAGCTCCTCGAGCAGCTCGAGCGTCGCGTAGACCGTCGGCAGCGACACCCCGGGCATGCGCTCGCTCACCTGGCCGAAGACCGCCTCCGCGGTGATGTGACCCGCGGTCTCGCGGACCACCCGGGCGATCGCGAGCCGCTGCGGCGTGACGCGCCCGCCGCGGGCGCGCAGCGCGTCGGAGAGGGCCATTTCGGTGGCGTCCATGGCGCGGCTGACGCTACCACAGTTCCCTCGTTCTCTTGAGAAGAATGCTATCTTTCCGATATTGCGATAACCCCTGCGTCGGGTCGGTGAGCAGGCTCCGCCGTCGCCGTTCGCGAGGGTCGCCGACGAGGAGACCCGTGGCCGAGCCGTCCCACAGCGCAGCGCCGGACCCCGTGCCGGACTACCGGCGCCCGATCCTCGAGCCCGATCCGCCGTGCGCTGAGGTGAGCGGCCGGGAGGCCGGCTACCTGCTCGCCCTGCATCAGCTGGCCACCGCGCCGGCACCGCCGACCCAGAAAGGCCTCGCCGCCTCGATGGGGGTCTCCGCCCCCACCGCGCTCGAGATGATGCGTCGCCTGCGGCGGATGGGTCTCGTGCAGGACGACCGGTTCCGGCTCACCGCCAAGGGTACGAGCGCCGCGCTGCTGCTCGCCTCCCGTCGCCACGCCGCCCATCTGCTCACCGGCGAGGTGCTCGGCTACCCCGACGCCGCGACCAACCCCGAGGCCGAGCGCCTCGCGCCGAGCCTCTCGCGAGAGCTCGCCCGCAAACTGCTCGCGGTACGCCCACCCCGCGACTGAGCCGTCCCGCGCCCCGGCGGGGCTCCGCGCTCCGGTGGGCGGGTACCCTGCGGCGATGACCGCGATGTCCCGCTCCGCAGACGGAACCCCGTCCGACATCCCCGACGGCCGACCGGTGACCCGCGAGTCTCCGCAGCGGATCGTGCGCTCGGAGCGCTTCGACCGCGCGGCCGCCGAGCGGGCCGCGGCCGATCTGCTGCGCGCGATCGGCGCCGACGTCGACCATCCCGGGCTGCTTGGAACAGCGCCGCGGATCGCCGGCGCGCTCGCTGAACTGCTCACCCCCGAGCCGTTCGCTCCGACCACGTTCCCCAACGAGGGCGACTACGACGGGCTGGTGCTCGTCCGCGACATCCCCTTCCACACCCTGTGCATGCATCACCTGCTGCCGTTTCACGGCGTCGCCCACGTCGCCTACCTGCCCGACGACCGCATCGTCGGCCTCTCCAAACTTGCGCGAGTCGTCGACCACTTCGCCAGCGATCTGCAGGTGCAGGAGCGGATGACAGTGCAGATCGCCGACTGGCTCGACGCCAAGCTTCAGCCCAAGGGCGTCGGCGTGGTGCTGAGCGCCGAGCACACCTGCATGGCCATCCGCGGCGTGCGTAAGCCCGGTGCCAGGACGCTCACCTCGGCGCTGCGGGGGCTCGTGCGCGAGGATCCCCGCACCCGGCAGGAGTTCCTCAGCCTCGTCGGCTGAGCCGGGGCGCGCGCGCCGCGTCGGCGCCGGTCCGCGCCTTCACGAGCGCGGACGGCTCCCTACGGTGATCGCTCCAGGCGCAGCTTGAACCCCTCGTGGGAGGCGTCGAACCCGAGCCGGGCGTAGAAGCGGTGGGCGTCGGACCGCCGCTTGTCGCTCGTGAGCTGCACGAGCGCGCAGCCCCGCCGATCCGCCTCCGCAATCGCCCACCGCATCATCGCCTCGCCGAGGCCGCGGCCACGCTCGTCCGCAACGACGCGCACCGCCTCGATCTGCGCCCGCCACGCCCCCCGCCGCGCGAGGCCGGGCAGGAAGCTCAGCTGAAACGTGCCGAGGATCCGGGTACTCGCCTCAGCGACGACCAGCAGCTGGTTCGGGTCCGCGTCGATCGCCCGGAACGCGTCCTGGTAGGCGAGCTCGAGGCAATCCGAACCCGACTCCCGCCCGGCGCCGAGCTGATCGGCGGCGAGCAGCTTGACGATCACCGGCACGTCCGCGGCCCGGGCCTCGCGGAGCACGACGCCACCGTCGGGGAGCGACAGCCGCACGAGCTCGGACATCCGTTCGTCAACCGTCGCCGGGCGCGGATCTCGCCGCGCGGCGACACCGCTCGGAGCAGTAACGGACCGCCTCCCAGTCCCGCGCCCACTTGCGCCGCCAGCGGAACGGGCGGCCGCACACCGCACACACCTTCTCGGGCAGCTCCCCCTGGCGTCTCATCCGCTCGAGGCTACGCGCGCTCGCTCGACCAGTGCCAGCGCAGTGCGTCGGGGAGCAGCACCCCGCCGTGGTTCGGACTGTGTCCCCCGTCGCCGAGCACCAGGCGCAAGTCGTAACCGGCCTCGGCGAGCGCGACCGCGACCCGCAGATTCTCCGCAAACCAGTTGCCCTGTGGCTCGTTCCAACCCAGGTCGCGGTGTCCGGCCTGCAGGAGCACCTTGAGCGGCTTCCGCTCGGCCGCGGCGATGAGCTCGGGAAACGGGTTGCCGCCGGCCATCTGGGCGAAGCTCGACAGGCAGCGATCACGTGGCCGAACCGTTCGGGCGCCATCCAGGCTGCGGTGAGCACGGCGCTCTCGGCCCAGGTGAACTCAGTTGTGGCGCCCGGGACGACCTCGGGGCGAGGCGCTGAGTCCGGGCCGTGCACGTAGCGGACGTCTGCCTGGTCGATGACCATCGGCCGGTAGGGGATCTCCTGGCCCACGCGGCGATTGAAGCCGATCTCCCGCCGTACCGGCCCTCCGCCCAGGGCCGGTCGGTCAGGTGCGGGGCTCCCTATGCGGCCTGCGGCACGCTGGCCAGCGCGACCTGCTCGAGCATCCCGGAGATCTTGTCCGCGGCCGCCTGCTCCTCGGCGATGATGCGTTCGGCGAGCTGTGCGGTCTCGGTGTCCCCCGCCCGATCGGCGACGGCGCGCAGGCTGCGATAGGACGCGATCTCGAGGTGCTCGAACATGTATGCGGTGATTGCGATCTTGCCCTCCGTGTCCGGAGACGCGCTGGCGGCGAGGCCGGTGGCCGCGGCCCAGCCACGCTGGGCGAGGTCCTTGATCGTCGACGGCGACTCACCGAGCGCGTCGAGCCGGGCGCGCACCAGGCGCTCCTGCTGCTCGGTCTCCGCGAGATGCTCGCGCAGCGCGGCGGTCAGCTCCGGGTCGGTCGAGGCCTCCGCGCCGCTCTTCAGCTGATCGAGCGCGTTCGCCTCGAGGCTGTGCACGTCGGTGAGGTACTTGACGATCTGTTCCTGAATGGTGTCGGCGGGCATGGTCTGCTCCTGGCTCTCGGGCATGTGTGGTTATTTCGCTACCCGAGGGAACCGCCCGGAACCGTGGCGACCCGCCGACGCCGGGAATGGACCGGACGCGGACGTGTTTCCTCGGGGTCACTCGCCACCGAGCTCGTGGGCTCGCTCGCGGATCTCGATCTGGCGCGGGAGCTCGCCATCCTCGCCGAGACGCTCGAAGATCTCCGCGTGCAGGTCCGCGATCTCGACCCGGATGCGCGAGAGCGCTCGGGTCGGGTCGGCGATCACGCCCCGCTCTCGCCAGCCCAGCGCTTCGCGGACGAGGGCGCCATGCCGCGCCTCGGTGCGGCGCGCGTAGTGCGCGACCGCCTCGGCGTTGCCGGTGGCCGCACCGGTGTCGCACACGTGCTCCAGGCGGACGGGCCACAGCACGAGCTTGGTCGCGCCACGGACGGTGACCCGGCCGGTGACGAGGTCGTCGACGTCGCGCTCGAGACGCGGCCGGGTGAGGCGACGCAGCGCGGAGTCCACGGCCTGCTCGCGGATCTCGCGGGGCGCCGGCGCTCGCGCGTACCGGCGCCGCAGGTCCGTCCCGTCGATGAGGACGCCGTAGTGGACGAGGTCGTAGCGATCGATCGGAGGGAACCTCGCCTCCGCCGGAGGCTCGCCGAAGCTCACCCACGGGGCATGGAAGACGGATAGCCGCCCCCCGAGCTCGCCACGGCCGGCGAGGTTCGAGGCGACCTGCTCGACGACGTCGGCCATCCCCAGACCCGTGCGGTCATCGGTGAGCAGCGCGAGGTCGACGTCGCTCACCCATTCGCGGAAGCCACCGTGGGCGAGGCTCCCGATCGCGTAGGCGGAGAGCAGAGCGTCCCCCAGGTGGCCACGAGCCGATCGGACCGCCGCCTCGATGATCCGCCATCCCGGCTCGCTGCCGGGCTCGGTGTGCCCGCTGGTCATCGGCCGACATTCTGGCGTGCGGGCCGGGAACGCGGATGACCGGCGCCTCGGGGTGGCGGCGGCTCGCGGACGGGCGGCCGTCCGCTCGCCGGAGGGCCGCCGCCGGGAGGTCTAGATTCCCTCGATGACGCCGAGAGGGGCACGGATCTGGTTCGGCGCGACGACCGCGTGCGTGCTGGTCGGCGTCGTGATCTCCGCGACCACGGCGGCGAACAACGCCAGCGGCCACTTCCACCCGGCGGCGGCCCGAGCCGCCAACGCGTTCGCGTTTTTCACCACCCAGTCGAACCTGCTCGTCGGGGTGGCGACGTTGATGCTCGCGCTGGGGCTCAGGTGCGACTCGACGCCGTTCGCGGTCCTGCGCATGTCGGGGCTGGTCGCGATCACCGTCACCGGGATCGTGTTCCACGCCGTGCTCGCCCGGACGTTGGACCTTGAGAGCTGGGCCGCCGTGGGCAACGAGCTCGTCCACACGGTGGTACCTGTGATGGCGGTCGTCGGCTGGCTGCTGTGCGGACCGCGCGGCCGGGTGTCCAGGCGAGTCACCTGGCTGTCGCTGAGTTTCCCGTTCGGCTGGCTCGCGTTCACTCTGATCCGGGGCGCGATCGCTCACTGGTACCCCTATCCGTTCATCGATGTCACGCACCTCGGTTACGGCCGCGCCGCGGTCAACTGCGTGTGGGTGGCGGTGCTCATGTTGGGCCTGGCGGCCGGGGCGACGACTCTTGACTCGCGACTCGGACGACCCGCGACCACGACCTGATTCCGTACGGCGCGAGCCCCCCGGGGGCGAGATGCGGATTCGGGAAACGCTGAGCGGCCGGATACCCTCACGCCATGCCGATGCCCAGGCGGTCGAGCGTCGAGGACTACTTCGCGCAACTCACCGACGTCCAGCGGCCGCACCTCGAAGCGCTCAGGGAGCTGAGCCGCGCCGCTGACCCGGAGGCCCGCGAGGAACTGAAGTGGAACCTCCCGGTATACGTTCGCGCCCGGAACACGCGCCTGTGGATGCTCCAGAACTTCACGCACCACTGTTCGCTGCGGTTTCCGCCACCGTTTTTCGCCACCCAGAAGACGGCGGTCGAGGCCACCGGCTACGAGGCCGGCGCGGGCTTCATCAAGCTCCCTTACGAGCGCGAGCTCCCGACCGAGCTGCTGAAGGCACTGCTGCAAGCGCGGGTCGACGAGTACGAGACGACCGGCGCCGGCTGGAACGACCGCTGAACCCGGCACCCTGGTAAGGGACACGCCGGCACGCCGCGGCACAGCGAGTCCCGGCCCTCAGGATGCCGTCACCCGGTCCAGCCACTCGGTGAGCAGTCGCCGTTCGCCCGGGGTGAGCATCACCAGCTCGGGAGCAGCTGCGCGAAGCGCGATCGCGGCGGCGGACGCATGATCGGCGTCGAAGGTGGGGGCGTCGGTGAGCACGCTGCGCATCACGGCGTCATAGAGGAGGTCGGCGAGCTGCGGGTCGCGATCCTCGGCGGCGGCGAGCAGGGTGAGGACGACGCCAGTGCCGGCCGCGTGGATGAGCTCGACCGCGCGCCGTTCGGAGACGCGGAGCCGGCCGAGCACGGCGATCCGGTGCACGCGGGTGCGCAGGATCTCCAGGCCGGCGGCGGCCACCGGTGATCGCGCGGCGCGGTCGGGATCGGCGAGGAGGGCGTACAGCGACGGGTTGGCGAGGCCGAAGCGGATGTGACGGTCCCACGCGGCGTAGAGGTCCGCAACCGGGTCGGCGGTCTCGACAGCGAGCGCCTTGTCGTCGACGTAGCGCGCGAGCTCATGTTCGGCGACGGCGTCGAGCAGGCCGTCCTTGTCGCCGAACAGCCGGTAGATCGCCGGCGCCTGCACGCCCGCCGCCTGCGCGATCCCCCGCGTGGTGACCGACGCCGCGCCCCGCTCGCGCAGCAGTCGCGCCGCCGCCGCAACGATGCGCGAGCGGAGCTCGAGGCGACTGGTGCGCCGCGGCTGCAGCTGTTCCATGATGCCAACGATAACGTCTATTCGCTAACACTGGAAGCCCGAAGCGCTATCGTCGCCTCGGCCCGTCAAGCACTACCCAGGACCCAAGGAGCGATACCCGATGATCATCGTGACCGGCGCCACCGGCCAGCTCGGCTCGCGAATCGTCGAGCACCTGCTCCAGCGCGTCCCGGCCGACCAGGTCAGGGTGAGCGTCCGTGACCCCGAGCGCGCGCAGGATCTCGCGGCGCGAGGCGTACGGGTGTGTCACGGCGACTTCGCCGATCCCGGCAGCCTCGAGTCGGCGTTCGAGGGGGCCTCGCAGGTGCTCGTCGTGTCGGTCAACGTACTGGGAGACGCGGGCATCGCCCAGAGCACGGCCGCCCTCGACGCCGCCTACCGCGCCGGCGCCGACCGGGTCCTCTACACGAGCCATCAGGCGGCCTCCCCGGATTCGCTGTTCGCGCCCGCCTGCGACTGGTCAGATGCCGCAACCGGTCGGCCAGCCGCTGTAGCCGATGATTTCGAACTCACTGCGTCCACGGGATATCTTCACGCCGCCGCCTTTTGTCCCCCTGGCAAGGCGAGCTTGTAACCCTCAAACGCACGCAGCAGAAGCGTCGTGGCGCCCTGCTTGCTGCAGCGATCGAGCTGCCCTGCGTGCTGCCGGGAGAGCCCGTCTCCAGCCACGTCACGAACTTACCGAGCACCTGACAGGCCGTGGTCAAGCTGATGTCGCGCGCTTCGAAGATCTCGGCACCACCGTAATTGCCCCCAACGCAGGATCTGGAGTGCGACGACGGCGGGCACGATCGATGCTGCGGTCACCCTGTACGACGGTGCGTCCCTGGTCGAGGTGTCTGACGACGAGGGGCACCGCGAACGGGCCGTCAGCTGACCTTCAGATCTGACACGAAGCCCGGATTCGGGGCGATATCGACAACTGACCCACATCAGGTGGACCTCGCTGGCTCTTTGCGAGCAGGAGGTCACCGGTGTGATCCCGGCGCCGCGAATCGGTGGACTGGGACTCAGCCCAACGGCGACGTAGTTCAGATCTCGTCATCCACCGCGGGGTCAGCCCGACGGATCGCGGGCTCGCCGATAGCGCTCGTAGATCACGCGCGATCCGAGCTTCCGGGTCTCGAGCAGGCCAAGCCGAACGGCTTGGGTGACCGGCGGCAGAAAGGGCGTGCCGCCACCGACGAGGATCGGACTGCGGAACATGCGCAGCTCGTCGACGAGACCCAGCGCGATCGCCTGCGCACCGAGGTCGGCGCCACCGATCTCGACGTCCTGGTCAGTCGCACCGAGCGCAGTGGCAACCTCCTCGGCGACTAACGCCTCGGCGAGCCGCGCGTTGCCCTCAACGGCGTCGAGCGTGCGGCTGAACACCACCTTCTGAATCGCTCCCCAGGCATCAGCGAACGCGGACTCAAGCTCCGTCTCGCGTAACGCAGGATCTTTCTCGAGCCGTTCATCCGAGAACGCCACCGCGACTGGGAACGCACCGCCGCCCAGATCGTCGGTCTGCTGCGCATGAACGCCAGCCACGAACCCAACGACCCCCGCCTTACCGAGCTCGTCGATGAGCGCAGCACCCGCTCGTCGAAATTCGTCGCTCTCTAGTCTCACCATCACGTGCACGACAAAAGCTCAGGACGCAAGCTGCTCACTCACCCCGCCGTCGGAGACTTCGAACTGGCCTTTGACACGCTACGGCTTGTGGAGAACCCATCGTTCTCAGTGGTGATGCTCACCCCCGACGCGGGCTCTAGTGACGAAACAGCCCTCCGGCTCATCTCGACAAGCACACTGAAACTCGCCAAAGCCCTAGACACAGACTGCTCGAAGACCCAGCGGGTCTGAGCATCGTCGAGGCCGCTGTCGTGGTCGCCCGGCTGACGAGGACTGGTTCGGTCAAAACGCTCCGCGTTCGCGTACGCGACACTCTGACGTCGGCCTGATTCGGTGCTCGGTGTGGGGCGGCGTCTGTCAATCTGGGACCGATCGTCAGGCGCTCGTATTGTGAAGGGAGCGGTCTCGCCGGTGTGAACCCGATCGACGACCGTCGTCTCGCCGAGCGTCTAGCCGGGCGTCTGTAC
>CAXTTD010000090.1:0-10587 GCA_964246945.1 uncultured Solirubrobacteraceae bacterium
CTAGATGAAGCTTGGGTCGGAGGTCGTCGGTCGTGCTGCGCTGGTTGTCGTTGATCCAACGCCGGGTGTATCGCGGAGCTGATCTTCTGGGCTGCTGGTGGGGTTGGCGATGGTGCAGAAGGTGTGGACGACCTGGGGGTCGAATTGGGTGCCGGCGCAGTGGGCGAGTTCCGCGCGCGCGGCCTCGGGGGTTTTGGTGTGGCGGTAGGGTCGGTGGCTGGTCATGGCGTCATAGGCGTCGCAGACGGCGATGATCCGCGAGCCGATCGGGATCTGCTCATTGCCGAGTCCGTCGGGGTAGCCGGTGCCGTCGATGCGTTCGTGGCTTGAGCGGATAAGGGCGGCGGTGTGCGCGAGGGCGGGCGCGGCGAGCACGATGCGTTCTCCGACAAGGGTGTGGCGGTGCACGAACTCTCGCTCGTGCTCGTCCAGGGGACCGGGCTTGTTGAGGATCGCGGCTGGGATGGCGGTCTTGCCGACGTCGTGCAGGGTGGCGGCAAGCGTGACGCGTTGGGCTTCGTGGTCGGGTAGCCCGAGCGCGGTAGCGAGTTGGGTTGCGAGCTCGGCGACGTGAGAGACGTGCGCGTCAAGCGATTTGTCTTGTTCGGTGAGGACTTGGAGTAGCACGTCGGTGATCTGTCGGCTGGCGGATGAGCGGGTAGCTTTGTTGGCGTACATTCGGCGGTCCGCGGTCATAAGCGCGTCGTTGGCGGTGGTGGCGTCTGACGGAACCCACGCCGCTCCGTAGGAGCAGTCGATGCTCCAGCCATCTCCGCGGTCTGAGAGAGCTGAGGCGGCTGCCGCTAGCAGCCTCTCGGCGGCGTGGGGGGTGCATCGCGCGAGCACGCAGAACTCATCGCCGCCCATCCGATACGCCGTCCCAGTTCCGGTGACGGCGGCGTCCAGACGCTCCCCGATGCGCGCGAGCAGCGCGTCTCCGGCGCCGTGCCCGAATGTGTCGTTGTATTGCTTGAACCCGTCGAGGTCGAACAGCGCCAACAGAAGCTCTGGATCGTCCCGGGCTGAGGAGATTTCCGCGGTGAGCTCGTTAGTCAACGCGCGGCGGTTGCGCAGTCCGGTGAGCGCGTCGGTGCTGGCCTCCACGCGGCTGGCGAGGAGAAGCTTCTCGTTCTCGCGGTGTTCTCGCGATGCGCGGACGTAGAAGATCAGGAACATGCCGACCAGCGCGAGCATCGCCAGGGCGGTGCCGACTGCTGCCTCAACTCGCGCCCGGTGGGCGCGCTGGGCATCGCTCTGGTCAATCCGCCTCAACACAACGAACAACCGGCCGGTCTGCTCTGAAAGGCTCTGCTGCAGGCCAGGAATCTGATGGTCGCCGTCGATGCCGACGGGTCGCGCGGCGATCGGGTAGATCGCCGCGACGGTGGCCGTGATGTCGGCCATGTCTGAGTGGGCGATGGAGAGCGATGCCGAGGAGGCCCCCACGCCTGACGTGCGGGCCAAGCCTCCTGACAGGAGGGACTCGTCTGCGCTGATTTCCGCGCGAGCCCTCGCGGGGGCTGAAGCGCCACCTGCCGTGGGATCAGCATTGAACGGTGCCGCGTTCAGGTCCGTGAGCGCGAGGTTCAGGGAGCTGACTCGCAGCTGCGCCCTGCGACTTGCATCAGCATGGGTTTCGAGCAGTGTCACGGCGGCGATCGCGGCCAGCGTGAGCACCAGGACGAGCACGGGGAGTCGCTTGAAGCGTCTCACGTTTGGGACATCTCCATAAGACCCCTATCGGCAGTAGCCAGACGTACTAGAGCCATGAACCAGTACAAGCGGACGAACGCCGGATGGACCAGAACACCCAGACGTGCTACCGCACACCCTCAGACAAGCGTTTCGTCTGCTCCGGGAGCGCTGAGATGAAGCTCCGTTACAAAGATGTCCGCGCGAGGGCCGCGCCTGGCTCAGGCGACCGTGTCAGGCGCACCGGGGAGCATCAGAACCGGGGGCGGTTTCGCTGCTGGATGACGGATACGCGGTGAGCGCGGCGAGGTTGGGTAAAGCGCAGGGCTTAGAGAGTCGATGAGGGACCTATGAGTATTGAGGTGCCCGAGCGGGGAGCTGGATCGGCCGAACACGTGGGAACGTTGCTCGACGCGGCGATCGAGGCGTGCGTGGTAATGGATGCCGCTGGCCAGATCGCGGACTGGAACCCGGCCGCTGAGAGCTTGTTTGGTTGGAGCTTGGAGGAGACACTCGGCCGCGACATGGCCCAGCTGATCTTCCCTGACGACGCTCGCGGCGAATACATCGCCGCCGCGAGCGAGGTGACCTCGGGTCGCGGTCGGCCCGGAGCGCGCTGGGGGTTGCGCGCGGCGCATCGCACCGGAGCAGCGTTGGAGATCGAGCTGGCGCTCGGGCTGCTCGCCGGTGATGAGCCGCGGTTGGTGGCGTTCGTGGTTGATGTCTCTGAGCGCAGGCAGGCAGCCGCGCGCCAGCAGCAGTTCGCGGCGATCATCGCGTCCTCGGGTGATGCGATCTTCTCCGGGCCGTTTGACGGGACGATCGAGAGTTGGAACCCGGCGGCCGAGCGCCTGTATGGCTACAGCGCGCAGGAGATGATCGGCTCATCGGTCACACGGCTATTGCCGGGCGGCAGCTTTGACGACGTCAAACCGCAACGGGAGGCGCTGCGCCAGGGACGATCCATCTCTCTGGAGGTTCAGGAACGTCGCAAGGACGGAAGGCTGGTCGATGTCGCACTGACCATCTCACCGCTGCGCGACGATGCCGGAGAGGTCGCAGGGGTGGTGTCGGTCGTGCGTGACATCGGCGAACGCATCCAGGCCGCGAAGCAGCTTTCGGAGGCGCACGCGCGGTTTGCGGCCGCGTTTGAGGCGGCGTCGATCGGGATGGCGCTGGTCGCGCCGGACGGCGCCTTCCTGGAAGTCAATCCGGCGCTGTGCTCATTCTTGGACCGCTCCAGCGTGACGCTGCTGACCCAAGGGCTGCCAGACGTGATCCATCCTGATGATCTCGCTGGAGGCCACGTGGAGGCGCAGCGGGCGCTGGATGGGGAGGTCGACAGTTTTCAGTACTCCCAGCGATATCTCCTGCCCGACGGCGGCATCGTCTGGGGACTATCGACGTCCACCCTGGTTAGCGACGGTGATGGTGCGCCCCGGCATTTCGTGCTGCAGATCCAGAACATCACCGATCGCAAGACCGCCGAAGGTGAGCTGCGGCGCTACGCCACGCAGCTCGAAGCGCTGTCAGAGAAGGACCCGCTCACCGGGCTGCTGAACCAGCGCGCGTTCAAGGCGGCGTTGGGAGAGGAGCTGCGGGTGCTTGACGCCGGCGGAGCGACCTGCACAGTGCTACTCGTCGCAGTCGACGGCGACGACGACGACGCGGTAACGGCTGCCGCAGACTTGTTGGCCGGGGCGAGCCGTGACACCGACCAGCTGGCGCACCTTGGTGAGGGCGAGCTAGCGATCCTGCTCCCTCACGTCGACGAGACGGCTGCCGGGCCGATCGTGACGCGTATCCAAGACGCCCTCGCGGTAGCGCCCGGCGGGAACATTCCCAGCGCACACGCAACCGGTCGTCCAGGAGACACCGTTCGAGGGGTGCTGGACAGGATTCGCGTCACCTTCCCACACGAGGATGCCGCGTCGCCGGCCGGAGAATTCGGGCAGACCCCCGCGGGGATCGCGCGGCTGTTGGAGCTCGCCCGCCGCCAGCTCGGCATGCCGATCTCGTTCCTGAGCCGCGTGGACCGCGACAATTTTTCCCTTGAACGTTTTGCCGGTGATCACGGGCAGCTCGGCATCGCCGAAGGCGACACGATGCCGCTCAGCGCGACCCATTGCCAGCGGATGCTCGACGGACGTATCGGTTCGACCGTGGCCGACCTAGCGGCCGAGCCCGAAACGCGAGACCTCAACGGCACACAAGCCTTCGGACTGCGGGCCTACGCCGGGGTGCCCGTGCGGCTGCGCTCCGGCGAGATCTACGGGACGCTGTGCACCATCGACACCCAGCCCCACCCTGAGCTCACCGAGCGCCACGCTGAACTCCTTCGGTTCCTCAGCGACCTCGCCGGGGAACTGATTGAAGACGAAACCGAGCAGCGCACCGCCCGCCGATCTGAAGCGAGAGCCAGCGGGGTACGAACGCTGCTCGTCGCGCTCGAGGCCCGCGACTTCTACACCAGCGAGCACTCGAAGGACGTCGTGGACCTCGCGACCGCGGTTAGCCGACGCCTCGGACTTGACCAGGACGCCACCAATGACATCAAACAAGTCGCACTACTCCATGACATCGGAAAGGTCGGCATCCCCGACTCCATCCTGCAAAAGCAGGGCCCCCTCGACGAGCAGGAATGGCAGCTGATGCGCCAACACCCGATCGTCGGAGAGCACATCATCGCCGGGACCCCCGGCCTCTCACACCTCGCTCCGGCGATGCGCGCCGAACACGAACGCTGGGACGGCAACGGCTACCCCGACCGGCTCGCCGGCGAGCACATCCCCCTCGCCAGCCGCATCACCCTCGCCTGCGACGCCCTGAACGCCATGACCACCAACCGCCCCTATCGTCCCGCGATGAGCCTCGACCGAGCTCGAGAAGAACTCCAGCTCAACGCCGGCACCCAATTTGATCCCCAGGTCATCGAGGCGCTGCTCGCCGAGATTGACCACCAAACGGTTCGCGTCCAATCGTCGGACGCGGAAGTCTGACTGTCCCGCGGCATCGCAGCGGCCGCCGAAGCGTGGGAGGGCCAGTCTCCACCGAGCACGGAACGCTCGATGAAGCAAAGCGAGTAGCCGTGGACGACGCTCAGACCTCTCGCTGAGCCAGCGAAAGGTCGCTGCACCAGTAATCCAACGGCGCCCCCTTCGCGTCTATCACGCTCAGCCGCGAGCACCGGAACGCGATCTGCCGAGAGGCACAGAAGGTTCTCCAGGCCAGCAGCAACCTCGCCGTCGCGGCTGTTCGCGCGGCGGCCGGGCAGATGGAGGGGACCGCGATGAGCTACCACGTCACGTGCGACTGGTGTCGGAAGCGCATCAACCACGACGACGACCAGGCACAACTCCCGGTGACGATCTATCACCGGCGCGGCAACGGCACGCTGGACACCAAGTGGACGGAGGAGACCAAGCAGACCCGCCACTTCCACGTAGCTCCGAAACAGGACGTTGACCGCACCGGGACGAACCGGATGGGGCTCGCCCCCGAGGAGGATCTCGAGAGAGCTGCTTCGCCAAAGCCATCGCCGCGATCACCGGAACCAAACTCCAAGATCCCGGGATGGGGATGGAGTGGCGGCTGATGCCCGTCGATGACACCCGAGAGCAGGAAGAGCCAACCCCAACGGTGCCGCAGCCTCCGTCGTTGGACCCCGGGAAGCGAGTGTTCTTTGCGGGAAAGCAGGTCTCTGAGGATCTGCATTGGGTAATCGAGAACCAGATCGCGCCGGGGAGCAGGGGCGTAGCTCCCGCGCGTCGGGATCGTGTCGCTCGACCAGGCCGCCGCCATGAGTGACGAAGAGCTGCTGGCGCTCAGAGGCGTTGCTCCGAAGATCGTCGCCGAGCTCCGCGCCGCGATCTCGCGCCGCGACCCAGGGCTTGCGCTCGTGCGTGATGCGTTCGGGGTCATCGTCCATGGGATCTATGACCTGCCCGAGGACGATCCGCATCGCGAAGTGCTCGCCCAAGTGGGGGATCTGCTGGCGAACGCGCTCGCGGCAAGTGTGGAGGCGTCATGACAGACCGACTCGAAGGAGGCGGCCGCGGCATGCTGACTGGCCGCGAGGTTCTCGAGAGCATCTGTGACCTCGGGAGTGAGTCCCTGCCGCGTCTTGCGAACGACGATCCCGTGCGTCCGCATCTTGCGGCGTTCTCGCCGCAACTCGCCGCAGGGCTGGGACGATCCGCCGTGCGTTCCGTCCAACCTCCTGATGAGGGGGCGATCTGATGCCGCGTCGATCAACCGGTGGGGTCGTGCTCGACGAGCGCCGCAAGAGCCCGGTGTTCGCGCTCCGGTTCCGCGCGTACGGCCGCCGGAAGTTCGTGACGCTCGGCACCGTCGAAGAGGGGTGGACGCGGGAGAAGGCCGAGGTCGCGCTGCGGCACACGCTGGCCGACGTGGAGCGCGGCCGATGGAACGCACCGGACCGCGAAACCGCGCCGGCGCCCGTGATGGCGGAGGACCCGACGTTCCACGAGTTCGCGTCGTAGTGGTACCGCGCGAACGAGGGAAGCTGGCGGCCGAACACGCGCGTCGACTACGAGTGGCAGCTCTCCAAGCACCTGCTGCCGTTCTTCGCCGGCCACCGGCTGTCGAAGATCACGATCGCGGAGGTCGACCGGTACAAGGCCGCGAAGGTCCGCGAGGGGGTGCTGTCGCCGACGTCGATCAACAAGACGATCACCCGGCTCGCGCAGATCCTCGAGGTCGCTGTCGAGTACGAGCTGATCGATCGCAACCCCGCGACGGGCATGCGCCGACGCGTGAAAGCGTCGCGGCCGGCATCGGTGTGCCTGGACCGCGCCGAGCACCATTGCAGCGCTGCTCGACGCTGCCGGTCATCTCGACGCTCGGGCCAGGCGGGACCGTCGGCACGTCCAGCGCCGGGCGCTGCTGGCCACGCTGGTGTTCGCCGGTCTGCGGATCGGCGAGCTTCTGGATCTCCGGTGGCGCGACGTCGACCTGACGCTGGGGTCGTCACGGTGCGCGCGTCGAAGACCGACGCCGGCATCGGTCAGGTCGACATGCTGCCGGCACTACGGGACGAGCTGCTGGCGCTCAAGGCGGGCTCACGTCGCGCCGGGCCGAACGACCTGGTGTTCGCGACGAGCAGCGGCGGTCCGGTGAACGCGAGCAACGTCCGCAACCGGGTGCTCGCCCCAGCGGTGGAGATCGCGAACGAGCGCCTGGAGGAGGTGGGGGAGGTGCCGCTACCCGACCGTCTGAGCCCGCACAAACTGCGCCACACGTTCGCGTCGCTGCTCGTCGCGCTTGGCGTGGACCCGGGCAGCGTCATGGACCAGCTCGGGCACACCGACCCATCGTTCACGCTGCGGGTCTACCGCCACGGGATGCGCCGCGACGACGCGTCGGAGCAGGCGCTGCAGGAGCTCGTCGGGGTCGCTGATCGGGCAGCGACGGGCAGCAATGAGGTTTCGGACGCGTTCGCTCCACGTCGAGGACGACTGGGGGCGTAGAAAACCCCGCCGCTAGCGGGGCTTCGAGGAGTACGCCCGGCAGGATTTGAACCTGCGACCTTCCGCTCCGGAGGCGGACGCTCTATCCACTGAGCTACGGGCGCGTGACGTCGCGTGCGACCGGGCCAGCTTACCGCCATGATCGCGATCATCTCCGACACCCACATGCCCCGCGGGGGGCGGCGACTGCCCGACGGGTGCGTGGCGCGACTGCGGGCCGCGCAGGCGATCCTCCACGCGGGCGACCTGAGCACGCTGCACGTGCTCGACGCGCTGCGGGACCTCGGCCCGCCGGTCCACGCGGTGCACGGCAACGTCGACGACGCCGCGACGCGAGCGGCGCTGCCCGCGGCGCTCACCGTCCCGCTCGGGGCCCGCACGATCGCTGTCCTCCACGACGCCGGCCCAGCCCAGGGGCGCCTCGCGCGGCTGCGCCGCCGGTTCCCGGATGCCGATGCGGTGGTGTTCGGCCACTCCCACCTCCCGGTGCACGAGCGCGCCCCCGACGGCTTCCAGATCCTCAACCCCGGCAGCCCGACCGAGCGCCGGCGGGCGCCCGCGCACACGATGGCGCTTGCCGAGTCCGGCTCGGACGGCGAGATCGCGTTCACCCTCGTGGAGCTCGACTGACGCTCGGCCGGCGTTTGAGCGAGAGCGCGGGTGAGCCGTCCCGCGGCCCGCCCCTGCAAGACTCGCCTTGCGATGAGCACCCACGGCGTCGACCTCTCGATCTTCTTCGCGGGCACCGCCGGGTCGGTGCCGAGCACCCGGCGCGGTCTGCCGGCGATCCTCGTGCGCCGCGGCGCGGAGCGCATCCTGTTCGACTGCGGGGAGGGGACCCAGCGCCAGCTCGTGAGCTCGGTCGGGCTCGCCGACATCGACGAGATCTTCCTCACCCACTTCCACACCGACCACTGGCTCGGCCTGCCCGGGATGCTCGGAACGTTCAACCTGCGCGGGCGTGAGCGCCCGCTCACCGTGCACGGGCCGCGGGGAATCGTCGCGCTCATGGAGCTCGTGCGGCGGATGGGCGGCCGGGCGGGCTTCGAGCTCGAGGTGGTGGAGGTCGCCCCGGGTGACGTGCTCGTCCGCGAGGGCTACCGGATCGCCCCCGTGGAGGTCGACCATCGCGGGCCCGCGCTCGGCTACGCGGTGTGGGAGGACGAGCGTCCGGGGGTGTTCGACCCCGACGCCGCGCGCGCCGCCGGGCTCACCCCTGGCCCCGACTTCGGCCGCGTGCAGCGCGGCGAGACGGTGGACGGGGTCACCCCCGACCAGGTGATGGGCGCCCCCCGCCCGGGGCGCAAGCTCGTGCTCTCCGGCGACACCCGCCCCGCGGCGACGCTCGAGCTCGCGGCCATCGGCGCCGACGTGCTCGTACACGAGGCGACCTTCGCCCAGGAGGAGTCCCCGCGCGCGGGGGAGAACGGGCACTCGACCGCCCGGCAGGCCGCGGAGCTCGCTCGCGCCGCCCGCGTCCGGCTGCTCGCCCTCAACCACGTCTCCACCCGCCATCCGCTCGGTCAGCTGCGCGACGAGGCCCGGGCAGTCTTCCCCGACACGGTCCTCCCCCGCGACTTCGACACGATCGAGATCCCCTACCCCGAACGCGGCACCCCCCGCCTCCTCCGCTGGGAGGATCAGCAGCCGTCAGAGCAGTCTCAGCCCACCCCCAGCCCATAGCAAGCCGTCGGCCAGGGGGCTCGGGGCGAGCGCTCCGTCTGCCCTTGCGAACCCCACGCGCCCGAGCTCGCGCCCCGGGT
Organism: uncultured Solirubrobacteraceae bacterium; assembly: GCA_964246945.1. Lineage (GTDB taxonomy): Bacteria > Actinomycetota > Thermoleophilia > Solirubrobacterales > Solirubrobacteraceae > Palsa-465. The sequence goes on from CAXTTD010000090.1 coordinate 8,945, forward strand.
CCAGGCAAAGCGGGGCAGCCGGGGTGCTCACCCCTAGCCCCGACTCTGCCGACCGCGCTGTTATGTTCCCCACCGCACCCTTTAACCCGGTCCCGTGAGGCCAGGAAGGAGCCCATGCCGCAGCCTCAGTCCACGGTCGTCCTCGACGGCGACGACATGCGTCGCACGCTCGTGCGGATCGCCCACGAGATCGTTGAGAAGAACCCCGACGGCCAGGTCGCGCTCGTCGGCATCCACCGCCGCGGCGCCCATCTCGCGCGCCGTCTGCACGCGATCACCGACGAGCTGATCGACGGCGAGCTGCCGCTCGGCTCGGTCGACATCACCCTCTACCGCGATGACCTGAGCACCCGCACCGACTTCCCGGTGGTGAACGCGACCGAGCTCGAGTTCCCGATCGCCGGACGGACCCTGGTGATCGTCGACGACGTCCTCTACACCGGGCGCACCGTCCGCGCCGCGATCGACGAGATCTTCGACTACGGCCGGCCCGGTCGCATCCAGCTCGCGGTGATGGTCGACCGCGGCCACCGCGAGCTGCCGATCCGGGCCGACTACGTGGGCAAGAACATTCCCACCTCGAAGACCGAGCGGATCGCCGTGAGGGTTGACGAGGTCGACGGCCGCGACGAGGTCGCGATCGTCGAGAACGCTCCCGGCCAGACCGAAGGCGGCGCCGAATGACCCGCGACCGCCACCTCATCTCGATCGACGACCTCGACCGCGCCGGCATCGAGCGGATCCTCGACCGCGCGGAGTCCTTCACCGAGGTCGCCGGCCGGGAGATCAAGAAGGTCCCGGCGCTGCGCGGGCGCACGGTGGTCAACCTGTTCTACGAGGCCTCCACGCGGACGAGCTCGAGCTTCGAGCTCGCGGCCAAGCGGCTGTCGGCCGATGTGGTCTCGATTCGCGCCGCCGCCTCGAGCGTCACCAAGGGCGAGTCGCTCAAGGACACCGTGCAGACGCTGTCCGCCTACGACCCGGCGGCGATCGTCATCCGCTCCCCGCACGCCGGGGCGGCCCAGCTGGTCGCCGGCTGGACCGAGGCGGCGGTGGTGAACGCCGGCGACGGCAAGCACGAACATCCCACCCAGGCGCTGCTCGACGTCTACACCCTGCGCCGGCGCCTGGGCGCCCTGGAGGGCCTCAACATCTGGATCGTCGGCGACGTCACCCACTCCCGCGTCGCCCGCTCGGACATCCTCGCGTTCGCACGGATGGGGGCGCGGGTGACGGTGGCCGGGCCCCCGACGCTCATCCCACGGGAGATCGAGGGGCTCGGCGGCGCCGCGCAGCCGACGCTCGAGCGCCTGTCCGAGGCCGACGTGGTGTACGTGCTGCGGATGCAGCAGGAGCGGATGACCGAGTCCTTCGTGCCTTCGCTGCGCGAGTACGCCGCTCGCTACCAGATCAACGAGCGCCGCCTCGCTCCCGGTCAGATCGTCATGCACCCCGGTCCGGTGAACCGCGGCGTGGAGATCTCCGGGGCGATCATCGACTCCCCGCAGGCGCTCATCGGCGCCCAGGTCCAGGCCGGGGTGGCGGTGCGGATGGCCGTGCTCTACGAGCTGCTCGTCGGCTCCCCGTCCCTGCTCGCGGTCGCATGAGTGGGAGTCGAACGAGCGAGAGTCAATGAACGAGCC
>CAXTTD010000091.1:0-4055 GCA_964246945.1 uncultured Solirubrobacteraceae bacterium
GGGCCCCGGTCCGCCCCCCCCTTTGGGGGGGGCCCCCCCCCCCTGGGGGGGGCGGCCCACCAGGGCGCCGTCTCAACACTGGGGCAGCGCCAGCCATCCTGTCCGATCCTTTCACCGACCCCGAGAGCACGCCATGATCCAGCTAGCAAACCCGCCCGCCCGGGGCTTGTCATCCGGGCGCAGCGGTCCTCGGACGCGCCGCGTCAGCGCGTGCTTGGTCGCCGCAGCGGTGGCGCTCACCGCGCTCGAATCCAAGCTCTATTCGCTCGGCTCGGGGCTGCACACCGGCAAACTTGACGGCGCGGGAATCACTCAGGGCAACTCTGCGGTGAGCAGCCTCGGCTCCCGGAGTGCGAGCAGCGGTGCGTCGATCAAAGATCTCGCGACCCCCTCACTCGCATGAGCGAGCCCAACGACCTCGGCGAGGCCGGACAGTGGCGGCTGCGCGCCACCGGCGATGATGACGACGCGGTGGTGACGCGCTCAGAGGAGGAGCTGTACATCACCACGCGCCGCCGCGGGACCCAGCGCGCGCGCCTGACGAAGTACCTCGAGACCGAGACGGTCACCAGAACCGTGCCGATACGGCGCGAGATCGCCCGAATCGAATATGAGCCGATCGCACCGAGGGCAAGGACGCATGGAAGCCTGGCGTCGGCTCGGCGGCGGCTGGCGAGCGGTGGATGGTCATCTATCAGGAGGAGGTGGTCGTGCAGACGCGATGGGTTGCTACCGAGCGGGTGCGCCTCGCCGTCCAGTCGGTCACCGAACACCGCGAGATCTCCGAGGAACTTCGCCGGGAGCGGATCGAGCTCAGGCAGGACGCCCCACGCGCCCACCCGCGATCACAGCCGGGCTGAGGCGCGCGAGACCGCAGCCGGTAATGACATGCGACACGCACTGCTGAGTATTGACCAACCAGGACGGAGGGAGCCTCATGGCTGAAGTAGCGACAGAACCCCGCAGCACCCCGCCCAGCGCGACCGGTACCGCTCTCACCAGGCCGAGCACGCCGGGCGGCCTACAGACCCAGACCGGAAAGACAACGATCGCTGACGGCGTGGTGACCAAGATCGCCGGTATTGCGGCTCGTGAGGTCAGCGGCGTTCACCAGCTGGGTGGCGGTGTCGCCCGCGCGCTGGGGTCGGTCACGCAGCGCCTGCCCGGTGGTGAGAGCAACTCGCAAGGCGTCTCGGTCGAGACTGGCGAGACCGAGGCCGCGGTCGACGTCACGGTCGTTGTTGAGTACGGGCAGTCCATCCCGAACGTCGCGCAGCAGATCCGTGAGAACATCATCCGCCGCATCGAAGGACTCACCGGGCTGAAGGTCACGCAAGTCAACGTGGAGGTCAACGACCTGCACTTCCCCGGCGATGACAACGACAACTGATCGCCCGCGTGCGCCGGCAGCGACGCGTTCCTCCGTCAGACCGCCGGTGGGGGGCTCAGAGCGCGTTCGTCTCGCCCGACTGGCGCGGGACGCGTCGCTGCGGGTCACCGGCGTCGCCGGCGCGGACACGGGCGCGACGGGCCTCTGGATCACCACCGGCGACGATCAGCGCGTCGACGGCGTGCGGTGCGTCGCGGCCAGTGAAGGCGGCTTTGATGTGTCGTTGCGATTGAGCTGCGAGCTTGTGCCGCTGCTCAGTCTCGGAGAGGCCGTGAGGACCGCGGTCGCCAGCGCAGCGTCGGCAGCCGGAATTGCGGTGGGGACTGTTGATGTGCTGATCGCCGATGTTGCGGAACCGCAGCGGGCGTGATGTTGCTGCTGCGGCTTCCCGCGCGAGTGGTCGGATTGCTCCTGATGCTGGCCCTGGCGCTTGTCTGCCTGGGCGTGGCGCTGTATTGTGTGAACGCCCTCATCAGCCTGGGGTCCGTTCGTCCCGATCGGCTCTTGCACCTCTCGAGCGTGCGTCATCACGTCGGGCATTTCCTAACCCAGATCGCGGCGCCGGGATCAACGGCGGATCTGGCATTGGCCGGCGGTGTCGTTGCGGTGCTGATCGGCCTGGTACTGCTGGCTGGCATTCTGCGCTCCAGCAAGGAACGGCTCGTCGTCCTCGACCGCGGAAGCGACGGCACGCTCGCCGTCCGGCCGCGCACGTTGCGCGCGATGGCGCAGGCGTTGGCCGACCAGACATCGGGCGCGACCGCCGTCAAGCGTCCCAGGCTCAAGCTCTCGCGCCGCGGCACTCGGGGTCGGCTGACCGTCAACGCCTCGCGCTCCCGCACGGGCGACCCTGACGAGCTCAAGGCGGCGGTGGCCGTCAGCTGCAGCCGTTGAGCGGATCGTTTCACCTGCGCGCCCGCGTGCGGGTGCATGAGGACGAGCTCGGGGAGCGGGTGCAGTGATCCGCCAGCGCATTCATCTGCGGACCCCCGTGCTGGCCTACCTAGTGCGTCTGATCACCGTCGTCCTGGGCTTGGCGCTGGTCTGGTATGGGGTGATGGTGATCCTGCTCTCGGTCAAGGTCGCACCGCACACCGTCAATTCCGTCAGCGCCTACCGCACGCTGTACAACGACATTGCCAGGCTGAAGAGCAGCGACTTCACAACGACCGTACGGTTGATCGCCGGTTTCGGGGGCCTGCTCGCGTTCCTGCTGCTGTTCTACCTCGCCTGGCAGGAGCTCCCCCGCCCCTACCTGACCCGAAGTTCGCTCACGCTCGACGACGAGCGTCACGGCCAGACGACGGCCAAGCCCCGTTCGGTTGAGCGTGTGGCTGAGATCGCCGCGCAAGCGAACCCCGCGGTCACCTCGGCTTCAGGGCGGCTGAGAGATGGGGAACTCGACGTGTTCATCGCGACCTCCCGGGCATCGCTGGCCGCCGACACCCTAACCGACGTGCGCCGACGCGTGACGAGCGCGTTGGATACCCATGACCTGTCCGAGATGCCGGTGAGCGTGACCCTGACCGGCTATGACCGCAAAACGAAACGAGAGCTCTCATGAAACCCACCCAGTTCGCCGCCCTGCTCGGCTTCCTGTTCATCGCCGCTTGGACCGCGCTTGATTTCGGTGACGCGATCGCGTGCCTGGCCGGCACCGCGGCGTTCTATCTCGCGGTCGCGCTCTACACGGGCGAGCTGAGCCTCGCTGACATCCAGGAGCGCGCCTCGCGGCCGCGGCAGTAGGGGGATCGCGGCATGCTCGGAACCATCGTCGGCGTGCTGATCGCCGGGCTCATCGCCGGCGCGCTGGTCCCCGGCTGTTAGGCGCTGAGCGTGCCCCAGACCATCCTGCTCGGTGTGGTCGGTTCGCTGATCGGCGGCTTCGTCGGCCAGTTCCTGTTTCACCATGGCGGTGGGTTCGTCCAGCCCGCGGGGTGGATTGGATCGATCTTCGGCTCCGTGATCGCTCTACTGCTCTGCGAGAAGCATCGCGCCTCGCGCTCGACCGCACCGCAAGGCCCCATATGCAGATCCCCAACGCCCAGGTCATCTCCCTCACCCGAAAGCTCTGAGGGTGGACAGCAGGCGCAGCAGGCCTCCCAAGAGGTCACCGACCAGGGGATCACGAGCGGCACTCCGAGCAGAAGTACAACCTCGATCCTTGTGTGCTCCCGCAGAAGTTCGGCGGTGAGGACTGGCCAACCTCTAGCGGAGTGTTTCTCGCAGCGCCGGTCAGCGCGTCGTCGCGTCGGCGTGGCCAGGCCAGAAGCCTCGGCAATGAGATAGCCCTCCGGGGGTCTTGGCGTCGAAGCGTGAACTGTGCAGGAGTGTCCGGCACCAGGCGCTGATCTACCCAGCCTCCCAGTTCTGACTGACCGACTCGCCATCCGGCGATGTCGAACCTTCTCACGAAGGACACTCATGGAAGCTTCATCAAGTGGCGCTCGCGCCCGCGGAGTCGGAGCGGTCGCTCGAGGTGAGGACCCGAATCGCCGTCGTGGTCTGTGGTGGTTGCTGGCGGGCCTGATCCTGCTGGCGATCATCGCCGCGATCCTGATTGCCGTGCTCAGCGGGGGCTCACACCACGCCAAGCACACGATTGCCCGCGCCGCCGCCCCGGCGGCCGCGGGCTCGAGCACCGCCCCCGCGCCAGCGGCGGCGG
>CAXTTD010000091.1:4065-10557 GCA_964246945.1 uncultured Solirubrobacteraceae bacterium
ATCCGTACCGCAGAGAAGACCAGCGCCTAGCAGGCCGCGCCAGCGGCGGCGGCCGGCTCCCGCACCACAGCGGCGGCAGGTGGGCAGAGCGCCGCGGGGCCGACCAAGAAGGGTGCCGCCGCGCTCCCCAGCGGCCAGGTCGGTGGCGACGGGGTGGCCGCGCATACAGCGACCGGTCGCCTGGCACCCGCGGGGTCGATCGGGGCGGTCCTGTTCGCCGAGGACAGCATCGCGCTAGATCCGAACGCCCACCGAGTGGTCGCGACGGCCGTCACGGAGATCCGAGATCATCACAGCCGCTCGGTCACCGTCGTGGGATACACCGATCCGCTCGGTAAGGCCGCCGCCAACCGGACTCTGTCGCTGGAGCGAGCCCGCGCCGTGGAGGCAGCGCTCCGTGCTCAGCTGCACAGCTCGACGACGAACTTCTCCGCCGTGGCGCGCGGGGAGACTCACCCGGTGGCGTCCAACACGACCGGGCAGGGCCGCCGGCTCGATCGACGTGTGGCGATCTTCGTGAGGAAGTAGTCCGAGTGGATGTGAGGTCGGCCGGCGGTCTGCGTGCAGCGCGGGCGCAGCCCGCAAGGCCGGCCCATCGTATCCCAGCCCCGGCGGCGGGGAACCCGCAGCACCAACAACTTTCAAGGAGCAGACGCATGACCGTGAGCGACACCCTTGCGAACGGCGCCCGGGCGGCGCACGATGTCGGCCTGGCCGCATGGTTGGGCGGGGCGATGTTTGGCAAGTTCGCGCACAACCCATCGCTGGTAGAGATCAGTAGCCACGCCGAGCGGGGCCGCGTCGCCAGCGACGCATGGGGCCGCTACAACGTCATCAACACCCTCGGGCTCGGCGCCGCAGCCGTCGGGTGGGTCGCCGCACGCTTCACCGAGACACAGTCCAGCAGGCTCACCGATAGCGAGCAGCGTCTCGTCCAGGTCAAGGACGGGCTCATGGTGGCGGCGCTGCTCACCGGGGTTGTGGGCGGCATCGCGGGCGTGAGACTAGCCACCCAGATGCCCGACGGCGCCGTGCCGATTCAGACCGGCACGCAGCCCGCGCCGGAGACTCCGGAGTCCGCAGCGCGCCTACAGCGCGTCATCGGTCCGGCGTCGACGATCAACGTGATCTCAGGGGTCGCGTTGGTCGCGGTCAATGGCGTTCTGGCGCAAGTCGACTACAGCCACCCAGCCGGACGACGCGTGCTGGTGCCCACCGCAACGGCGAGCTCGCTGAGCCCGGCCTGGATCAGTGCCGCGCTAGCGGCAGCTGGTGCCATGGTTGACCAGGGCCGCCGGCAGCTCGCATGACCGAGCGATCGAGCAATGAGCCAGATTCCCCGGATCGATCGACGTCGCTTTACGGCCGGGGCAATGTCATCGCCAGGCCGGCAATCCGGCCGGCCGACGAACCACGCGGGCCAGACGCAGCGAGGCCGTGAGCACGGCGGGTGGCGGCACGCAAATCCAGCGCCGAGCTGGTCGGCACGGCGCTGCTGGACATCGTCGGGGTTGGCGTCGTGACCCACGCTTTGGGTTCAAGGTGACCGGAACCAGAGCCTCAGCCGGCGTCGCGGCACTTGGCCCGCAAATGGCAGGCACAGACAACACGGCCGAAGTCTGTTTGGCAGCATAATTGACCCGACCAACATGGTGCGCGCGGCCGCCGCGAAGTTCATCGGGACCGCAATCCTGGTGTTCACCGGGACCGCGGTCGCCGTCGATAGCGTGTTGAGCCGCCCGGCGCCCGGGGGCGTGATCAACTTGCTGGGTCTTGCGGCATTTGGGCTGGCGCTCGTCGCGCTCGTGGCCGCCCTTGGGTATGTATCGGGCGCGTATCTCACTCCCGCTGTCACGATCGCTCGGGGTCACTCGCAAGTTTCCGTGGCCTGCGTACCCGCCTATGTAGACGCTCAGTTCGGCAGCGCGATCCTCGCTCCGCGACCGTCGTTGACCGGTCTGGGTTGGTGTGTTCCCGGAGAAGCTTCGCGACGAGCATCAGTCGTTGCGGGTGCCCTTCGGTGAGGAGAACCGCTTCGGGTGCCCCATTGCCCACGTCTCTGCCTGTCTGGGAGAACTTTCGCGCGACGAAATGGTGAGCATCATTGAACTCAAGACGGCTTAGCCGGATGCGCTCCGCCTGGCCGTAGAGAGGACGCGCTCGGTCTTCAAAAAGCTCCCGGCGGGATGGTTAGTCAGGTTCCGGGGCAGTGTCGGCACCGATGATCCAGGTGATGTTGTAGCGGTCGGTGAGCATGCCGTAGAGGGGGGCGAAGGGCGCGGGAGCGAGCGGGATCAGGATGGTGGTCGCCGAGTCGGCAAGCCTGTCCCAAAGGGGCTGGATCTCATCGCCCGCGGTGCCTTGCAGGGTGATGTAGAACGGGTTTTCGCCGGGGTCATAGCCCTTTGAGGGCTGTACGTCGTAGGCCATGATGGAGAAGCCGCTGGGGGCGTCGATGCGTCCGAAGGCGACGTGGTCGGCCTGATCGGGCTGCTCGACGGTGTTGATGTCGGTGTAGGTGGCGATCGAGATCTCACCGCCGAACACCGACTGGTAGAACTCGAGCGCGTCGCGGGCCTGGCCGCGGAAGTTGACGTGGGGGGTGGTGGTGACGCTCATGCTCATCTGCCTTTCGTGTTTGGGAGTGTCCGGGCGCAGGCGCGTCCGGCCTTCTCCGGCTGGGATGCCGGCCGGTGGAGGTGCGTACCGCGGGTGTTGCCCCGGGAGGGATCGTCAGGGTCTTGGGGTCGGCGCGTCATCCGCGGCGCCGGGTGCGGCTGTGGTCTCGGGGCCGGCGCGCAGCGCGGGGATGATCACGGCGTCGACGAGGGCAAGGCTGAATTCGCGGGTGATCGATTGCTGTTGCACCGCCCGCGAGACGCACATCATGGGGATCAGCTGCGCGAGCGTGTCGAGGTCGCTGGGCGCGGGGAACTCCCCGCGGTCGATGGCGCGCTGGATCAGGATGCGGTTGATCTCGATCCACGGTCCGATGCCCGCACCGGTCGCTGCCCCGGCGAGCCGGGGGTCGGTTCGCGACAGCAACAGCAAAGCGGCCATCGCCTGGATACGGACCTGCTGTTCTGCGTCGCTGAGGGGCAGGATCATGGCGACGATGTCCCCGCGCAGGCTGCCGGTGTCCGGCAGCTCTTCTGAGCCGACATCGTCGCGGCTCATTCGTGCCACTGCCGCGAGCACCAAGTCGTCCTTGCTCGCCCACCGGCGATAGACGGTCGCTCGTGCCGAGCCGGCTCGGGTGGCGACCATGTCGATCGTCATGCCGTCATAGCCGTGCTCGGCCAGGACGGCCAGCGCCGCGTCGAGAATGACACCATCGCGACCGGGGTCACGCTTGCGGCCCGCCCGCGACCGCGGCTGAGGTTGCGTGTTGGCCCGCACGACCTCGTGGCCTGATCCTGTCCGTGTCTCCCTCATACAAATAATGATACAAGCTAATATCGATATTGCAAGGTATTGTTACACGGGCCGGCGAAGTCGCGGCCCGCGTCCGAACAGAGGCGCTGATGCGAAAGATCACCGTGCAGCAACGACGACGCCTGATGGTCCACCACCACCATCTCGCGGGAGACGCGGACGATCCACAGGCGGTGACCCAAGCGCTGCTGGCGTTGCACGCCACCGATCCGGCGTCGGTCTACCTGTCGGTGCTCATGCGCAGCGCCGCGTCGACGCTGGCCGACGTGGCCGAGGCGATGTATGAGCAGCGCAGTCTCGTGCGATGGATGGCGATGCGTCGCACCCTGTTCGTCTTCCCGCGCGCGGACATCCCGACCGTGCAGGCCGCGGTCAGCGCACCCCTGGCCGCAACGCTGCGTCGACGCCTCATCAGACAGCTGCAACGCAACGGCACCGATCCGGTCATCGACGGGGACGTCGGACGCTGGCTGGCGCGCCTGGAGGACCGCACCGAAGCGGCGCTCACCCAGCGGGGCGCCGCGACCGGCGCGCAGCTCACCGACGACGAACCGGGGCTGCGGACTCGCGTCCTTCCCCGAGCCCCGTCTGACCGACCCCAGAACCTCACCACCCCAGTGCTCACGATGATGAGCGCCGACGGCCGCGTCGTTCGCGCCATCCCGACCGGGGCCTGGACCAGCCGTCAGCATCGTTGGGAGCCGGTCTCGCGATGGTGGCCCGATGGCCTGCCAGCGATCGACACCGCACAGGCGCAACGCGACCTCGCTCGCCGCTGGCTGGAACGCTTCGGTCCGGCGACAACCGAGGATCTGCAGTGGTGGACCGGGTGGAACAAGACCACAACCCGCCGCGCTCTCGACGCGCTCCAGATCGAGGAGATCGACCTGCACGGCCACCCCGGGATCCAGCTCGCTCACCCCGCCGACAACCCTGCTGACGACGCGGAAAGTCACCCAACCGCGACGCTGCTCCCCGCGCTTGACCCCACCCCGATGGGCTGGAAGCACCGCGACTGGATGTTCGGCATCGATCCCAGCCTGATCTATGACCGCGCCGGCAACATCGGCCCCACCCTCTGGTGGGACGGCGAGATCATCGGGTCCTGGGCCACCACACCCAACGGCGAGCTGCGCACACAGATCATCGCCGACCGCGGCGCTGACGCCCAGGCCGCCATTGATCACGCCGCAGCGCGCCTTCATGCCCGGCTCGACGACGCCGTCATCACCCCCGCGGTCCGGACCCCGCTTCAACAGACACTCTCAGCCGGCGGCGACTGACCGACCAGACGCGTGCGCCAGCTCGGGCGCTGCACCACACCCCCCGGGGAGCGTCAGACGACCATCTCGCATCTGCATCGTCGCCCCTTCAACACTTTCGCCGTCGTAGAGCAGAGTGCCGCTGTCGGGGCAAGGGGGCAGTCCCGCCCGCGGGCGGTCGCCCCGACGAAGCGGAGTCTTGGTGCGCGGTCTGGGAGCGATCGTCCCGTCCGATGGGGGTCGGGCTGCTGAGGACGTCCTTGTCAGGAGCCGTGGCCGGCAGCAAGCCGGTGATCGGATCGGCGGGCGCTCCGCACGTCAGCGCCCAGCCAAGGGTCGCGAGTGCTGTTGGTTGAGGGACAAGTCGGCGCTGTAGAGGAGCACTCATCGCGCCGGCGGTAGCTTTCCCCAGAGCCGTCGGGCTTGGCCGCGTGCCAGAGCTCGCGGACGCTGGGCGCGTCCGCAAGCCGGTGGTGTCCTCTCGCCTCGCTATGCGTTGTCGATGCGTGCCTGGGCGGCCTGCAGCACCCCGTCGCGGTTCTTGTGCGAGCGCTCGTAGTCACGCACGGATCTCGCGCGTGCCTCATCGCCGTCGGTGAGCTGCGCGTGCACTTCGGGCACGGTGAGCTCGTCGTAGCCGGCGATGGGCTCGGTTCCACGCAGAGACTCGACGCGTTGAAGCACGGTCTGGCGAGCTTGGTGGGCGGTCTCGTACGTCTCGAGCTCGCGCAGGTCTCGCTGGGAGAACCCGGGCAGTTTCTCGATGACCTCTACGGCGGTCAGGGAGTCATACCGATCGCCTTTCAGACCGGCCACGGTCACGCTCGCCGGTGCCGCCGGGGGAGGCGACGTCGCGGCCTGCCGCGAGGTCCGGCGAGGCGTCGCGGCCTGGGTGCGCTTGGATGACGCCCTCCGGGGGCGAGCGCTCCGCGCGAGGTTGGTGTTGGCGCTCTCGGCTGCATCGGTCGATTCCGCCGCCGCCGAGGCAACCCGGTCGCTGCTCGCGCTGTAGCTGCGAGCAAACTGCTGGCCGAGGTCCGATTGGACGGACACGATTTCAGACATCCACTGCCGGGAGTTTTCGCGAGCGAGCCTCTGTTGCTCGACGATCGCATCCAGTCCCGTCAGGTAGGTGTTCGTCGATACGCGCGTAATGTGCGTCGCCTCACCCATCAGTCCGGTGAACGCATCGCTGAAGCTCTCGGCGACCGTTGAAAACGGCATGTGCGTGGTGCTCATCAATGGTTCCTCTCGCTGGCGCATTTACCGCTTGCAAGTTAGCATGCGTTTTGCAAGCAGCAAGCGCGACGTCTCAAGGCGGATGAGATAGCGCATGGACGCCCGTCCATCACCGGAGGGGCTGGCGATCGGTATCGCGGCGAACGCGCGTCCGGCCGTTCTCCCGCCGGTGAGCGAATTCCGTTGATAGGAGTCGTCCGCATCGCGCACGGAAAGTAGGCGTCGGTGTTGCGGGTCGCTCAGCGCTCGGTCGTTGTGTGGGCGGGCGTCAACGCCGAGCGTTGCCCGCATCGAGATAGGGTTTCGTCCATGCGGCTGACGCCCAAGCTCGCGCGAGCCTGCATCTTGATGGTCGCGTTTGGGACGGTTCTTGGAGCCGCCCCTGCCAGAGCTGCAACACCCCTTCAGAAGGTCACCGAACAGTCAGCAGTAACCACGCTCAACACCGGTTCAGCTGCCGAGCAGGCCTTCATTTTAGCGGTCTTGCGAAGGGCCGAGACCTAACCAGCTGGCAGACAGGACTAGCGCTCCGCGCAACGCTGCAAGCAGCTACCGG
>CAXTTD010000092.1:0-10238 GCA_964246945.1 uncultured Solirubrobacteraceae bacterium
CCGCCGCACCGAGCGCGAGCGGCGCGAACGTCGCACTGGCAGCGAGCGCCGCACCGCCTGCGTGACGCACGGCGCCGACCGCCGCCCCCGCGAGTCCGGCGACGGGTCCGATCCGCTGTCCCGCCGCGTTCCCGATCGTGAGCTCGGTCGACATCGACGAGGGCCGCCGCGGTGAGTTGCCGGCGGCGAGGTGGGCGGCGACGATCGCGCCCGCCGAGGTGCCGACGAACGCCTCGCACTCCCGCAGATCGACGCCCGCGCCGTCCTCGACGCCTGCGAGCACCCCCATCATCCACGCCTCGCCGAGCACCCCGCCGCCGCCGAGCACGAGCACGTCAGGGCGGAAGCGCATGGCCGGAGCGTAGAGGCGTCACCATGCGGCAGACATCTGTATGCGATAGCGTACGCGACGATGGCGCTCGCCGAACCCGCGCAGCTCACCTCGCCCGTCGCCCTCGGCGCCCGCGTGCGCGCCCTGCGCGAGGCGATGGACCTCTCGCTGCGGGAACTCGCCGAGCGCTCGGGGGTGAGCGCCCCGATGCTCTCCCAGGTCGAGCGCGGGGAAACGAGCCCCACCCTGCAGATCGCCCACCGGATCGCCTCGGGACTCGAGTTGCGCCTCTCCCAGCTGCTGCGCCTCGACGAGGCGGGCGCGGTTCAGATCGTGCGTGCCTCCGAACGCCGGACCGGGCCGGGAACTCACCCCCAGCATGCCTACGAGATCCTCACCCCGCCGCTGCCCGGCCAGCGCGCCGAGCTCTCCCGCCACACGCTCGCCCCCGGGGCGGTCACCGGGGGCCCCGGCGATCCGCCGATGCACGAGCCCGGCAGCCGCGAGACCGCGCTCGTGCAGAGCGGGGCGGTGGTGCTGCACTGCGACGGCGCACCCTACGCGCTGCCCGCCGGAGACTGCGTCACCTTCGACGCCGACCTGCCCCATCACTTCGAGAATCCGTCGCCGGACACCCCGGCCGTACTGCTCGCCGTGGTGAGCGCCGGCCTGCGGCGCAGCTGACCCGCTCACGAGGAGCTACCAGGAGACCATCATGCCCAAGAGCCTGTTCGAGAAGATCTGGGACGCTCATGAAGTCGCCCCCGGACTGCTGTTCATCGACCTGCACCTCGTGCACGAGGTGACGAGCCCGCAGGCGTTCGACGGCCTGCGCCTGGCCGGACGGACGGTGCGCCGACCCGATCGCACGCTCGCCACCGCCGATCACAACACCCCCACCGACGGCACCCCCACCGCGGCGCGGATCCATGACGAGCTGTCCCGCATCCAGGTGCAGACCCTCGAGCGCAACTGCGAGGAGTTCGGAATCCCGCTGTACTCGCTGGGCTCCGATCGCCAGGGGATCGTTCACGTGATCGGGCCCGAGCTCGGCGTCACCCAGCCGGGGATGACGATCGTGTGCGGCGACTCGCACACCGCCACCCACGGCGCGTTCGGCGCGCTGGCGTTCGGGATCGGCACCAGCGAGGTCGAGCACGTGCTCGCCACCCAGTGCCTCGTGCAGGCAAAGCCCCGCTCGATGCGGATCAGCTACGCGGGCGAGCTCGGCTTCGGGGTGACCGCCAAGGACCTCATCCTCGCCACCATCGGCCAGATCGGCGTCGCCGGGGCCACCGGCCACGTCGTCGAGTACGCCGGGCCGGTGATCGAGAGCCTGCCCATGGAGGGCCGGATGACGATCTGCAACATGACGATCGAGGGCGGCGGACGGGCGGGGATGATCGCCCCTGATGAGACGACCTTCGACTACGTGGTCGGTCGCGGGGCGGCGCCGTCAGAGGTCCCCGACGCATGGCGGGATCTGCACAGCGACGCCGGCGCGAGCTTCGATCGCGAGATCACCGTCGACGTCGCAGCGGTGAGCCCGATGGTGACCTGGGGGACCAATCCCGAGATGGTCGTCGGGGTGGGCGACGCGGTGCCCGAGCCCGAGGACGACGGCGACGAGCGCGCGCTGCACTACATGGGCCTTGCGGCCGGCACCCCGATCCAGGAGATCGCGCTGGACCGCGTGTTCATCGGCTCGTGCACGAACTCGCGGATCGGCGACCTGCGCGCCGCGGCGTCGATGATCGACGGGCGCACCGTGGCCGACGGCGTGTACGCGATGGTCGTCCCCGGCTCCCAGCAGGTGAAGGCGGAGGCCGAAGCCGAGGGGTTGCACGAGGTGTTCCGCGCCGCGGGCTTTGACTGGCGCGAGGCGGGCTGCTCGATGTGCCTGGGCATGAATCCGGACATCGCGGCCCCGGGGGAGCGCGTCGCCTCGACCTCGAACCGCAACTTCGAGGGACGGCAGGGCGCCGGCGCCCGGTCGCACCTCGTCTCGCCTCAGATGGCCGCCGCGGCGGCGATCGAGGGTCATTTCGTCGACATCAGGGAGTGGTGATGCAGGCCATCGAGACGATCACCGGCCAGGTGTCGGTGCTGGACCGCGACGACGTCGACACCGACCAGATCATGCCCAAGCAGTTCCTCAAGCGGGTGGAGCGCACCGGTTTCGGCGAGTTCCTGTTCCACGACTGGGCCAAGCAGCCCGACTGGGACCTGCCGCGTAACCCGATCCTCGTCACCGGGCGCAACTTCGGCTGCGGCTCGAGCCGCGAGCACGCCCCGTGGGGTCTGGCCGACTACGGCTTCCAGGCGATCCTCGCCCCGAGCTTCGCCGACATCTTCGCCAACAACTGCGCGAAGAACGGACTGCTCACGATCTCCCTGGACGAGGCGTCGATCGCGGCGATCGGCGAGGCGGGGGAGGCCCAGGTCGACCTCGCCGCGCAGGAGGTCCGCTGGACGGGCGGGGACGGCGTCCACAGCGCCGCCTTCGAGATCGACCCCGAGGTCAAGCACCGGCTGCTCGGGGGACTCGACGACATCGACCTCACCCTCCAGCAGGCAGACGCGATCTCCGCCTACGAGTCCGACCGGGAGCGCTCGGGCCCGGTGACGAGCGCGCTGTGAGCGGCGCCGCCACCACGCGGGACTGGGACGCGGGCACCTACGACCGCATCTCGGCGCCCCAGCAGCGCTGGGCGGCGGAGCAGCTCGACCGCCTGGCGCTCGCCGGCACCGAGGTCGTGTGCGACGCCGGCTGCGGCTCGGGCAAGGTGACGCTCGAGCTCGCCGAGCGGCTGCGGCACGGCACCGTGTACGCGGTCGACGCGGCGCCGTCGATGGTCGCCCACACCGCGGCGGCGCTTGGCGACCGGGCGATCGCCCTGTGTCAGGACCTCGCCGAGCTCGCGCTGCCGGAAGCGGTCGACGTCGTCTTCTCCAATGCGACCTTCCACTGGGTGCCCGACCACGACGCGCTGTTCGCCGCCCTGTACCGCAACCTCAAGGTCGACGGTCGGCTGGTGGCCCAGTGCGGCGGCGCGGGCAACATCGAGTCGGTGCGTCTCGCTGCCGAGGCGGTGATGGCGCGCCCCGAGTACGCCGAGACGTTCGCCGGGTGGCCGCGCCCGTGGACCTACGCGACCGCCGAGCAGACCGCCGCGCGCCTCACGCGGGCCGGTTTCACCGACGTGCGCACGTGGCTCGAGAATCGGCCAACGCCGCTGGGGGACGGCCGCGAGTTCCTGCAGACGGTGATCCTCGTCCGCCACCTCGACCCCCTGCCCGGGGAGCTGCGGCAGCCGTTCGTCGACGCGGTGATGGCGCGGCTCGCTCAGCCGCTCGTGCTCGACTACGTGCGTCTCAACATGACCGCGCGGCGATCCGCATGAGCCATCACGTCGTCCTGCTGCCCGGCGACGGCATCGGCCCTGAGATCGTCGCCCCCACCGTCGAGGTGCTGCGGGCCGCCGGCGTCGAGCTCGACTACGAGGAGCATGCGTTCGGCGGCGCGTCGATCGACGCCCACGGCACCGCGCTCACCGACGAGACGCTCACCGCGTGCGCCGCCGCCGACGCAGTCCTGCTCGGCGCCGTCGGCGGACCCAAGTGGGACACGACCGACCCGCATGCGCCCCGTCCCGAGCAGGGCCTGCTCGGGCTGCGCAAGGGTCTCGGGCTGTTCGCCAACCTGCGCCCGGTGCGGCCGCTGCCCGCGCTCTATGACGCGAGCCCGCTGCGCCGTGAGGTGATCGAGGGGACCGACCTGCTCGTGGTGCGCGAGCTCACCGGCGGGATCTACTTCGGGGAGAAGACGCGCACCGCCGACACCGCGTCGGACCTCTGCGCCTACAGCCGCGAGGAGGTGGTCCGGATCGCCCGCGTCGCCTTCGGCGCCGCGCGGCACACGGTGACGAGCGTCGACAAGGCCAATGTCCTGGAGACGAGCCGGCTGTGGCGAGAGGTGATCTCCGAGCTGCACGCGGCCGAGTTCCCGGAGATCACCCTCGAGCACGTGCTCGTCGACAACGCCGCGATGGCGCTCATCGCCACCCCGACGCGGTTCGAGGTGATCGTGACCGAGAACATGTTCGGCGACATCCTCTCCGACGAGGCGGCGATGCTCACCGGCTCGCTGGGGATGCTGCCGAGCGCCTCGCTGGGGGCGGAGGGGGCTCCCGGGGTGTTCGAGCCGGTCCACGGCTCGGCCCCCGATATCGCCGGCCAGGGGATCGCCAACCCGCTGGCGACGTTCCTGTCGGCGGCGCTCATGCTGCGCCACGGCCTGTCCATGGAGACGGAGGCGGCGGCGGTAGAGTCTGCCGTCGATCAGGCGCTGGCCGCGGGCCTGCGCACGCGCGACCTGGGAGGCGCGGCGAGCACCGCCGAGGCGACCCGGGCGGTCCTGGCACACCTGTAGACGAAGGGAGCGGTCGTGGAGAAAGCGGACCTCATCTGGCACAACGGCGAGCTGGTCGCCTGGGAGGACGCCACGGTCCACGTACTCACCCACGGCCTGCACTACGGCACGAGCGTGTTCGAGGGTGAGCGCGCCTACGAGACCCCGCGCGGCACCGCCATCTTCCGCCATCTCGATCATCTCGAGCGGCTGCGGGCCTCCGCGAAGCTCTACTACATGGACCTCCCGTACACGACCGAGCAGCTGCGGGCCGCCACCCACGAGCTGATCAACGCCAACGGCTTTAGCGAGTGCTACATCCGCCCGGTCGCCTACCGCGGCTACGGCCAGATGGGGATCAACCCGCTCGAGTGCGAGGTCGGGGTGTCGATCGCCGTGTGGCCGTGGGGCGCCTACCTCGGCGAGGCGGCCAAGCGGGAGGGCGTGCGGGCCAAGGTGTCGAGCTGGCGACGCATCGACGGCGGCTCGCTGATCCCCCACGCGAAGGCGGGCGGGCAGTACCTCAACAGCGTGCTGGCGAAGATCGAGTCGCTCAAGGGTGGCTACCAGGAGGCGATCCTGCTCGACTCCCGCGGGTTCGTGTGCGAGGGGACCGGCGAGAACATCTACGTGGTGAAGGGCGGCGAGATCCTCACCCCGCCGCAGACCGCCTCGATCCTCGACGGCATCAACCGCCGCTCAATCCTCACCATTGCCGGCGATCTCGGCTACCCGGTGGTCGAGCGGGACATCGCCCGCGCCGAGCTGGTGCTCGCCGACGAGGTGTTCCTCTCCGGCACGGCGGCCGAGCTCGTCGCCGTCTCGGAGGTCGACGATCACGTCGTCGGCGCCGGGGGCACCGGTCCGATCACCGCCGAGGTCCAGCGGGTGTTCGAGTCCGCGCTGCTCGGCCGCGAGCCGCGCTACGCGGACTGGCTCGACGTGGTCCCCGCGCCCACGCACGCGCCGGCCGCGGGGTAGCGGATGACCGCGATCGAGCTGTATGACACCACCCTGCGCGACGGCATGCAGGGAGAGGGCATGTCGCTGTCGGCCGGCGAGAAGCTGCGCGTCGCCCACCGGCTCGACGAGCTCGGCATCGACCTCATCGAGGCCGGCTTCCCGAGCTCCAACCCCAAGGAGCTCGAGCTGTTCGAGCGGCTGGCCGGCGAGCGCTTCGACCACGCCGAGATCGCCGCCTTCGGGATGACCCGGCGGCGAGGGATCGCCGCCGCCGAGGATCCGGCGCTGCAGGTGCTCGCCGACTGCTTCGCGCCGGCGTGCACGCTCGTCGGCAAGACGTGGAGCCTGCACCTGGAGAAGGTGGTGAGGGTCTCACGCGAGGAGAACCTCGCGATGATCGCCGAGTCGGTCGCCTACCTGCGCGACGCCGGCAAGCGCGTGCTGTACGACGCCGAGCACTTCTTCGACGGCTACCGCGACGACCCCGCGTACGCGCTCGCCTGCCTGCGGGCCGCCGCCGGTGCGGGCGCGGACACGATCGTCTGCTGCGACACCAACGGGGGCACCATGCCCCACGAGCTCGGCAGCGCCTGCGCCGCCGTGGTGGCCGATCTGGCGCCGACCGGCGTGCGGCTCGGCATCCACACCCACGACGACGCCGGGGTCGGCGTCGCCAACGCGCTCGCCGCGGTGCTGAATGGGGTCACCCACGTGCAGGGCACGATGAACGGCTACGGCGAGCGCTGCGGCAACGCGAACCTGGTGACGCTGATCGCCGACCTGCAGTGCAAGCTCGGCTACGCGTGCGTCACCGACGCCCAGCTCGCGTCGCTCACCGAGGCGTCCGGGTACTTCGCCGAGCTGCTCAACCTCACCCCCGATCCCGACGCGCCCTACGTCGGTCGCAACGCGTTCGCCCACAAGGGCGGGATGCACGTCGCCGGAGTGAGTGCCGACCCCGCGACCTTCGAGCACATCGACCCCGAGCGCGTGGGCAACCGCCGCGAGATCCTCGTCTCCGAGCTCTCCGGGCGCGGCACCGTGCAGTCGCGCGCCCACGACGCCGGGATCGAGCTCGACGACTCCGCGGCGGCGGCGATGATCGAGCGGATCAAGGTGCTCGAGCACCGCGGCTACCACTTCGAGGCCGCCGACGGGTCCTTCGAGCTGCTGCTGCGCCGGGAGACGGGGACGATCGAGCCGCTGTTCACGCTCGAGTCCTGGCGGGTGATCGTCGAGTCCCGGGCCGACGGTCAGCTCGTCACCGAGGCGACCATCAAGCTGTGGATCGCCGGTGAGCGCCACGTGCGCACCGCCGAGGGCAACGGTCCGGTGAACGCCCTGGACCGGGCGCTGCGCGAGGCGCTGTGCGGGGTCCACCCGGAGCTCGCCGCGATCGATCTCGTCAACTTCAAGGTCCGCATCCTCGACGAGCGCAAGGGTACCGACGCCGTCACCCGGGTGCTGCTCGACGCCTCCGACGGCGAGCGCGTGTGGGGCTCGATCGGAGTCTCGGAGAACGTGATCGAGTCCTCGTGGGAGGCGCTCGTGGATTCGCTGCAGTACGGGGTGCGGATCGCGCACCCGAACCGCGCGGCCGCCGTCCCCACCCTCCCATGACGGTCTCCGCCCCGGAGATCCCGCTCGCCCGGCCGGTCCTCGGCCCCGAGGAGGAGGACGCGGTGCTCGCGGTGCTGCGCTCCGGCCAGCTCTCGCTCGGTCCCGTCGGCCCTGAGTTCGAGCGGGCGTTCTGCCGCGCGGTCGGTGGCGCCCACGCGAGCGCCGTCTCCAGCGGGACCGCGGGGCTGCACCTCGCGCTGCGCGCGGTGGGGGTGAGCGACGGCGCCGAGGTGATCACCACGCCGTTCTCGTTCGTGGCCTCGGCGAACGTCGCCGTCTTCGAGCGCGCCCGGCCGGTGTTCGCCGACATCGACCCGCGCACCCTCAACCTGGATCCGGCGGCCGCGGCGGACGCGGTGACCCCGCGCTCCGCGGCGGTGCTACCCGTCCACGTGTTCGGCTACCCGGCCGACATGGAGGGACTTGAGGCGCTCGGGCTGCCGATCGTCGAGGACGCCTGCGAGGCACTCGGGGCGAGCTACGCCGACGGCCGGCCGGTCGGCTCGCGGGGTCATCCGGCGGCGTTCGGGTTCTACGCCAACAAGCAGATCACCACCGGTGAGGGCGGCGTGGTCGTGTGCGGCTCGGAGGCGATGAAGGCGCGGATGGACTCCGAGCGCAACCAGGGCCGCGCCCCCGACATGGGCTGGCTCGATCACGACCGCCTCGGCTTCAACTACCGGCTCTCGGACATCGCCGCCGCGCTCGGAATCGCCCAGCTGCAGCGCCTGCCGGAGCTGCTCACCGGGCGCGCGCGCGTCGCCGCGCTCTACGGGGAGGCGCTGGCGGGAATCGAGGGTGTGGCGCTGCCGTGCGTCGATCGCGGTCTCGAGCGGCGGGGCTGGTTCGTGTACGTCGTCCAGCTGCCCCGGGGCGTGAACCGCGACGACACCGTCCGGGCGCTCGGGGCGCGCGGGATCCCGGCCAAGCCGTACTTCCCGGCGATCCATCTCATGACCTTCTACCGGGAGCGCTTCGGCCACCGTCCCGGTGAGTTCGCGGTGTGCGAGGACGTCGCCGCGCGCTCGATCGCGCTGCCGTTCTTCCCGGCGATGAGCGAGGGGCAGGTCGCCCGGGTCGCCGACGAGCTCGCCGGGGTGCTCGGGGTCGCCCGATGAGCTCGGGTGGGCCCGCCCGCAGCGCCGAGCGCTTCGGCGAGGACTCGGCCGAGGTGTTCCGGGCGCTCAACGACTCGATCGGCTTCGACTGGCGCCTGTCGCCCTACGACGTCGATCAATCGGTCGCCCACGCGACGATGCTCGCCGACCGGGGGATCATCTCCACCGAGGACCGCGACGCGCTGCACGCCGGCCTTGAGCAGGTCCGCTCCGAGCTCGCCGACGGCAGCTTCCCGTTCGCCGGTGCCGACGAGGACATCCACATGGCGGTCGAGCGGCGGCTCACCGAGATCGCGGGTCCGGTCGGGGGGCGCCTTCACACCGCCCGCTCGCGCAACGATCAGGTGGCCACCGACGTGGCGATGTTCGTCCGCGCCCACGCCCACGAGGCCGGGCGGCGGATCGGTGAGCTCGCGCGGGTGATCGCCGACCAGGCCGAGCGCCACCTCGACTGGCCGATGCCCGGCTACACCCACCTGCAGCGCGCCCAGCCGGTCTACCTCAGCCACCATCTGCTCGCCTACGCGTGGATGCTCGTGCGCGACCGCGAGCGCTTCGCCGCCGTGGTGGGCGCGTGCGGGCGGCTGCCGCTCGGCGCCGGCGCACTCGCCGGCGTGAACTTCGACACCGACCGGGGTGCGCTCGCGCAGGCGCTCGGGTTC
The DNA here is from genome assembly GCA_964246945.1 of uncultured Solirubrobacteraceae bacterium. Classification (GTDB taxonomy): domain Bacteria; phylum Actinomycetota; class Thermoleophilia; order Solirubrobacterales; family Solirubrobacteraceae; genus Palsa-465. Next base: position 9,106 of record CAXTTD010000092.1, read on the forward strand.
AGCGGGGTGGCCGAGAACTCCCTGGACGCGGTGTCCAACCGCGACTTCGTGCTCGACTACCTGGCGGCGGCGGCGACCTGCGCGACCCACCTCTCGCGCCTGGGCGCCGAGATCGTGCTGTGGTCCTCGGAGGAGTTCGGGTTCTGCGAGGTCGCCGACGCGTGGGCCTCGGGCTCCTCGATCATGCCCCAGAAGAAGAACCCCGACGCCGCCGAGCTCTTGCGCGCCAAAGCGCCGCGGATCGTCGCCGACCTCACCGCGGTGTACGGCGTGATGCACGGGTTGCCGCTCACCTACAACAAGGACATGCAGGAGGACAAGGAGCCCCTGTTCGACGCCTGCGACACGCTCGAGCTGTGCCTTGCCGCGGCCACCGGCATGCTGTCCACGATCACCTACCGCCGGGAGCGACTCGCCGCCGCCGCGAGCGACCAGATGCTCGCCGCCACCGACGTCGCCGACCTGCTCGTGCGCCGCGGGATGCCGTTCCGCGAGGCCCACGGAGTCGTCGGGGGCCTCGTGCGCACCGCCCTGTCACGCGGCGCGACGCTGTCGGAGCTCACCCGCGAGGAGCTCGCGGCGGGCTCACCGCTGCTTGACGAGGAGTACTACCGGTTGCTGGAGGACGGAGCATGGCTCGAGGCGAAGATCTCCGAGGGCGCGACCGGATTGCCCCGGGTGCGCGAGCAGCTCACGCGTCTGCGCACGGCGCTCGCCTGAGCGGTGCGTTCTACGCGCGGCCGGTGGTCGAGGTCGCTCGGGATCTCGTGGGCTGCGTGCTCGCGCACGGCGACGCGGCGGGCGTGATCGTCGAGACTGAGGCCTACCACGAGACCGAGGCCGCCTGCCATGCCTACGTGGGGCTCACCCGCCGTACCGCGACGCTGTTCGGGGCTCCCGGGACCGCCTACGTGTATCAGTCCTACGGCATCCACGCCCTGCTGAACGCCGTCTGCGAGGCGGAGGGGATCGGCGCGGCGGTGCTCATCCGGGCGCTCGAGCCGATCACGGGGCTGGCGGTCATGCGCACGCGCCGGGGAGTGGCGGCGCCGCGGGCGCTGTGCTCGGGGCCGGGCAAGCTCACCGTCGCGCTCGGCGTCGAGCTCGATCTGAACCAGTCGAGCCTCATGGAC
>CAXTTD010000092.1:10248-10467 GCA_964246945.1 uncultured Solirubrobacteraceae bacterium
CCCACCCCGCGCCCCGGGCGGCCCCCCCGCCCCGGCCCCCCGCCCCCGCCGCCGCGCCCCCCCCCCCCCGACCTGGCCGCCGACCGCCGGATCGGGATCACCAAGGCCGCGGAGCTGCCGTGGCGCTTCTGCGCGGCGGGCAGCCGCTACCTGTCGCGGCCGCCCGCAGGTCGCTGAACCGCGCGCCGGGCGGAGCTCAGCCGCCGCCGAGCCCGGCCC
>CAXTTD010000093.1:0-10457 GCA_964246945.1 uncultured Solirubrobacteraceae bacterium
CGCGGTTACGGGCTCTTGCTGCTCGCCCGCGTTGCGCCTCCCGGCGGTTACTGAAAACTTGCTGGTACGGGGTGGCCGGGCCGGGCGTAGGGCCGGACTCCTCGAGCAGCAAGTGCCTGGAGCAGCAGCCGCGGCGAGACACCGGTCCGGCGACGGAGCAGAAGCGAGCTCGTGTGAGCCGAGATCACCGGGCCGTCGGATCGGCTCGGTCATGAGTGGTGAGTTACGAGGCGAGAACTGCGCGAGCGAGTTCGCGGATTTCCTCGTCGGAGATCTCGTCGGCGTGGTCGCTCCGCAGCTGGATTGTCCCGCGGCTGGTCTGCAGCTCCGGGTGGCGACGGGTAAGCCCGCCGTCTCCGTGCGCCTTCCAGCCGTAGATCGAGACACCGTGGCTCCATGCGGCAACATTGACCCGACGCCTTCCCACCTGGTAAGTCGGCATCTTGTAGGAGATGACGACCTCGACCTCAGGACACGCTTCCAGGATGAGCCGGTGCACGCGATCAAACAGGGCGCGGTGCTCGGGCGCGATCGCGGCGATGTAGTCGACGACCTCCTGATGCATGTGATTCCCGTAGATCATGGCGCGGGCGGGGCAGGGCCTCAAGGCGAACTCCCTCGCCGAAGGAGAAGTCTCACCGATCACGGCTCAGTCGGCGACGGAGCGGGAGCGTGACCACAGCTCTGTCCTCGGTGCGAGCGAACCCGGGCAGCGCTGACTTGCGAGGGGCGAGGGCGGGCTCATCCGTCCTTGGAGAAGTCGAGGCTCTTTGACGGAATGATGGTCAGGGTGCTGCCGACGGTCGCCAGATTGGCGAGCGTCTGGTTGTGGTGGGCGACGATCTGCTCGCGGACCAGCAGTCCGTTGGCGGACGTGGTGTGGCCGTCGCCAACAAGCTGAACGTCGTAGCCGAGCGAGAGCGCCCGTCGCGCGGTTGCGTCCACGCAGTACTCCGTCTGCGCGCCGACCAGGACGATAGACCCGACCTCTCGGTCGCGCAGAAGACCGTCGAGCTTCGTTTCGCGAAACGCGTCAGACCACGTCTTCTCCACGCGAAGGTCATCTGGTCGAACATCAAGATCCCGGTGTAGCCCCCAACCGGGCTGACTGCGATGCAACGGATGCGTCGTGGCCGTGCCGCAGTGCTGGACGAAAACAACTGGCGCTCGCTTCTCATGCGCTCTAGAAACCGCCAAGGTGATCGCGGGCAGGGCTTGTCGCCAATCGGGTTCAAACCCGTCGATGAGCCCTTGCTGGACATCGACCACCAGTAGCGCTGCGTTTGCTGCCATGACGCGCCTCCGTTTTGAACGCTCGCGCCAACGACGGGTGCCGACGCGCGGAAAGAATGATACGAACATCTGTTCGCTTATGCGGGCCTCAGCTCAAGCCTGAGGCACAGCCGTGCTTGCTGTACGTAGCCCTGAGCCGCACAGGCAGCTTGCGCGGCGCCCACCCCGATCCGTGGTGGGGGATCAGCTGGATCGGACCCATCTCATCGAAGCAGACCACCGCACCGTCCGGTGGGCACTGGCGATACAGGGCCGAGCACCCGCTCGGCCTTGGCCTGGAAGTCTGGGACCGGACTCCACTTCCACGACCGGGTGACCTTCGTGTTCGACACCTGCCCATCGACGGCGTCGATCTGCTCGATTCACTCCAGCATGAACGCGCCGCGCGGCCGCGCCAGCTCGCGCCGGAGCTGGTGGTGACCGCAGTCGTCACCGATGATGCCGCGAAAGCAGAGCAGGTGCTCGAAGACGCGCTGGCAGCCGGTCACGAGGGCGTGGTCGTCACGGACGTTGACTCGACCCACGCCGCTGGGCGTCGCGGCGCGGCGTGGCGCAAGGTCAAACCCGTGCGCACCTATGACCTCGTCGTGCTCGGCGCCGAGTGGGGACACGGCCGCCGCCAGGGGCGGCTGTCCAATCTGCATCTCGGCGCCCGCGATCCCGGCACCGGCGGCTTCGTGATGGTGGGCAAGACCTCTAAGGGGTTGACCGACCTGCTGGCCTGGCAGACCGAGGCGCTGCCGGCTCGCGAGACCGCTCGGGAAGGCATCGCGGTGCTGGTCGCGCCCGAGCTCGTGATCGAGATCGCGATCGACGGCGTCCAGTCCTCAACCCGCTACCCCGGCGAAGAGGCCTTACTGATCAGCGGCAGACCGATAGAGATCCGAGCGCGCCAGCGAGGGCCTCGCTGCTTGCCTCAACCGTCTCGGGGCGTGAAGACCGAACCGTCTCTGACTTGAGCGCACGGAGAGCTCGTTGGCCGGCGTGTGAGGCAGCCGTGGCAGTATTCGGGCCGATGCCCGCGGCACTTGTCATCGGCGCCCGCAACTTTGGCTTTGCGATCATCGAGCGGCTGCTCAGCGATGGTTGGTCTGTCACCGGGGGCGCGCGCTCGGCCGAGACGCTGGCCAAGGTCCGTGGACTCGGTGCCCGTGCGCGGGAGGTCGATGTGACCGATCAGGCGTCGGTGCTGGCAGCGCTTGAGGACTGCGCCGGCCACGACGGTCGCCTGGATCTCGTTGTCAACGCGGCGTCGCCGTACTCAGCGTCGCGGGGCGCGGGCCCGTTCGGCGGTGGCGTGCTTGCGGAGGCGGCAGCGGACGCGTTTGAGCGCTGGTCGGTGATGCCGGCCCGGGGCGCGTTTGCGTTTCTCAGCGCGTCGGCGCGCTTCGCGGTGGCTCAGGCGCCGCGGTCACCGATGACGATTATTCAGGTGACCGGAGGGTCGGCGCGGCGGGGGATGCCCGGCCGCGGTCCGTGGGCCGCGGGCGCGTTCGCGGTGCGCGCGCTGACCCAGTCAGCGGCGCAGGAGCTGCGACCCAGCGGGATCCACGTCGCGCTCCTGATCATCGACGCCGGCATCGACCGCACCGGTGAGGGGGACGCGCGCACCGCTGACCAGCTCTCGCTCGCCGACGCGGTCGCCTACCTGGCGTCACAGAGCCCACGAGCGATGACCCACGAGCTCCAGGTCACACCCGCGCTCGACAGCTGGACACCGTGACGGTCCACCGAGTTGCGGAGCGAGCGTTCGCTTCGAAGCGATCCCATTGACTCATTCCGTCAGACAGAATTGACGGATAGTCGTCGGGGTAGGGTGAGTTCAGATGGCCGACGAGCAGTTGCTGCTGGACCTGATCGCAGCGAACCACCAGGGGATCCTGGCGGGCATCACCCGGGCTGGCTACCCCCATCTCACGAACGTGCTGTATGTCTGGGACCCGGACAGGCGGATCGCTCGCGTCTCAACGACAGCCGACCGGGTCAAGGGCCGAATTCTGCGCCGCAATCCACGTGCCGCTCTCCACGTACCCGGCGATCACTTCTGGTCCTTCGCCGCTGGCGAGGGCGACGCGGAGCTCTCCGCAGTCACTCAGGCGCCCGGCGACGAGGCTTCCAACGAACTGCTGGAGGTCCACACATCGTTCTACGGCGAGATCGACGATCAGGACGCGTTCTACCGCCAGATGATCGCGGCCAAGCGACTCGTCGTTCGCCTTCATGTCAACCGGGTGTACGGCGTTCTTCTCGAAAAGCCACCCGGCCCCTGAGCCGCCGCAATAGCCGGAGACGTCGCCAAGCCATCGTCAGAGGCAGAGGCAGAGGTAGCGCACGATGAGAGCGATCGCCCGGCGGGCCAGCGTGCTCGCGTCGCCGCGTCGCAGTGAAGCGCTGTATTCGAGCAATTGACGGATAGGAGACGTGATGACGCAGCCACTTCGAGTCGGGATCAAGCTCTCCCAGGACGCTCCGATTGAGAGCTATTCGGCGGTCTGGAGGATCGCCGACGAGGCGCGGTTTGACCATTGTTGGGCGATGGATCACCTGGCGAGCATCGGGGGTGTCGGCGATGACCGTCCGATCTTCGATGGGTGGGAGTTGCTGGCCGGGATGGCGACATCGACCACTCATGTTCGTCTGGGTCTGCTGGTGACCGGCATCACCTACCGAAACCCGGCGCTCCTCGCCAAGCTCGCTACGACCGTCGACCATCTCTCAGGCGGCCGCCTTGAGTTCGGGATCGGTGCCGCGTGGGCGGCCAACGAGCACGAGATGTACGGCATCTCCGGGCTTGAGCACCGGGTCGGGTTGTTCTCGGAGGGGTTGCAGGTGATCAAGTCGCTGTGGACGGAGCCGCGAACCACCTTCGAGGGCCGCTACTACACGATGCGTGACGCCGTGGCCAACCCGAAGCCGGTGCAGAAGCCGTACCCGCCGATCTGGGTCGGCTCGGGGGGCCCACGCATGCTCAAGCTGACCGCCCGTCACGCCGACGTGTGGAACGCGAGCGGTGGTGCCGGCCGCGAACTCGATGCCGCCGTCGTGGCATCGCGGCAGCTCGACGAGGCGTGCGCCGCGATCAGTCGCGACCCGAGCGAGATTCGCCGCTCGGTCCAGCTCCCGGCGGGCCAGGATGCCGCCGAGATCCTCGACCGTGTCCAGCGCTACCACGAGGCGGGCTTTACGGAGATCATCGTCATGCTGAGCGGCGGCTCGATGTCGACCAATGCCGACCCGGTCAAGACCGCGGCGATGCTCGCCGAGAAGGTGCTCCCTGACCTCCACCGCTGACTCCCCGCCACGACCGCGGTCTCCTCGCAGCCCGCTGACGACAGAGAGCAGGGCGCCAGGAGAGCCCACGACGAAAGTGGTCGCCGCGTCCAACGACAACGGCCCGCGGGGATGCAGGGCACTCGTGCCCTACGCGCCGTCGTGGATCGTGATCACGTAGCCGTCGGGGTCTGAGACAGCGAACGTACGGCCGAACGGGCCGTCAGAAGGGGCGGTCACGATCGAGACCCCTTGAGCGGCGAGCTGGTCGTGCAGCGCCTGGGCGGCGTCGACTTTGATCCACACCGCGATTCCGAGACCGGGCTGACCGGCGTCGAGATCGGTGGCGGGCATCAGCTCGCGCACGGCGAACGGGATCGGTTCGCTGGCAAATACCACGGCGCCGGGCGGTGAGGCAGGCGCGCGGCCCAGGCCGAGACGCTCCTCGTAGAACGCGGCAGCGGTATCGAGATCACGGACCTGCAGGGAGATGAAATCGGGACCTACGGACATCAGCAGTGCTCCTATGGGTTGTCAATGTGTTGACGTCCTAGGATATGTCAAGATATTGACGTGAGTCAAGTTGATCTCGACACCGCCGTCGGCTACGTGCTCAAACGCGCCACCGTCGCCCTACGGGCCGCGATGGACGCCGCCCTTCGCGAGCACGACCTGTCCGTCTCTCAGTACTCCTGCCTGGAACAGCTCGCTCACCAACCCGGCCTCACCAACACCGAACTCGCACGTGGCACCTTCGTCACCCGCCAAGCGATGCATCAGTTGCTCGCCACGCTCAAAAGCACCACACTCGTCCAAGGCGACGGTGGCGGTCGCCGCGAGCGTTTCACCCTCACCAACGACGGGGCGCGCTGTCTCGTCGGCGCCTCAGCCGCTGTTGCCGCCGTCCAGGAGCGGATGCTCGCCGCGTTTGACCCCGAACAACGGCGCCGCCTCTACGCCGACCTCGCCGCCTGCGCCGACGCTCTCAGCCAGCAGAGCCCGGCGCCATCCCCTCCGCGGGCAGGACCATGATCGAGGCACGTCGCGCGCGTGCGGTTCGTCGCCGTATTCATCCTTCGGGGTCGGAGGGTGTCTTCATCGGTCGACGCATGACGACCCGCGGCCATCGATCCAGGCCTTGCTCGAGCTCGCGTGATCGAACCTGACGGAGTCCATGCGTGAGATCCTGATCGTCGAGCACCGTGAAGCCGAGTCGCTCGTAATACGGCCGGTTCCAGGGCACGTGGTCAAACGTCGTCAGTGTTAGGGCCGGGAGCCCTTCGGCGTGGGCCCAATCCGCAGCCGTCTCGATCAACGCGCTGCCGAGCCGCTGACGGGCCCACGTGGGATTTACCGAGACCTGGTCAACGTGGGCGTCGCCATCCACCACCTCGACGAGCAGATACGCCACCGGCTCATCCTGCGCGTTGACCGCCACCCACGCGCGGCCGTCTCGCTGAAATTCAGCCAACGACGTGACGGAGTGAGGCTCGCCATCCGCGATGGCATCCATTCCGATCTCCCGAAACAGAGAGCCAGCTTCGCGTTCCAGCGTCGGCAGCGCGTCGAGATCCTCGCGACGGGCGGGGCGAATCACGCCAGCCATGATCTCAGTGCGCGAGTTCCTGTCCAGCTGGCCAGCGGCCGCCCGCAGTCATGCCCCGGCGATCGCGCCCGCGAGGACCGTCTCCACGTCGACCGCCGCGCGTCCGGTGAGCCGCTGCACGACATCCGTGAGCTGGTTCAGGCGGTTCTCACGGACGGCCTGGTTGAAGGAGACGAGCATCTCGATCGCTCCCTCGGGCAGACCCGCCTGGCGCGCGCCCTCGCTCCATTGCTCGGTGGACAGTGCGACCGCCTCGACGCTGCGGCCGCCGACGCGACCGTAGATCGCCGCCAGCTCCTCGCCGCCGAGCAGCTGTGGCCCGGTGATGTCGTAGGCGGCGTTCTCGTGCGCGGCCCCGTCGGCGAGCACCGCGGCCGCGACCGCGGCGCAGTCCTCGCGGGACACGAACGCGGTGCGTCCGTCACCGAAGTCATGGCGGAACTCTCCGGTGGCGGCGGCCGCCTGCGCGTCGGGAGCGCGGAACTCGCTGTACAGGGCGTTGCGCAGGAACGTCCAGGCGATGCCGGACTCCGCGATCGCCTGCTCGGTCTCACGGTGGCTCTCCGCCGGCAGCGCCGGGTTCTCCGCGGTCGGGTCGGGCAGCGAGGTGTAGATGAGGTGCGCCACGCCCGCCTCGCGGGCGGCGTCGATCGCACGGCGCTGCTGGGCGGCCCGGCCGGCGAGCATGTCGGTGGACACGAGCAGCAGTCGGGTGACGCCCGCGAACGCGGCGGACAGCGTCTCGGGTGCGTCGAAGTCGCCGACGCGGACGTCGGCGCCACGATCGGAGAGATCGGCGATCTTCTCAGGCGAGCGGGTGACCAGCACGACCTCGGAGGGGTCGACGCGGTCAAGCAGCAGTTCGGCAGTCCGGCGTCCGAGGTGTCCGGTTGCGCCGGTGATGGCGAGCGTCACGCGATGCTCCTTCAAATTCGTAATTGCTCTGACAGCGAATAACCGTAGCAGGAGCAGTTACGGATTCAGCTACCCTTCGAGCGCATGACCGGCCCGGCAAACACCCAGTTCGCGATCGGTGTCCACACCCTCGGGCTGCTCGCCGGTCATTTCGGCCGCGCGCTCAGTTCCGAGACGCTGGCTCGCTCGGCCAACTCCAACCCCGTGCACGTGCGCCGCGTGCTGGGTGCGCTTGGCCGGGCGGGCCTGGTCAGCTCGCGCTCCGGGCCGCACGGCGGCTGGCAGCTCGCCGCCGACCCGGGCACGATCACACTCGCGGACGTGTGGACCGCGGTGCACGGCGACGCGCCCGTGCTCGGCCTGCACGGCGCCAACCCGAACTGCGCGGTCGGCTGCCGCGTGCAGCAGGAGCTCGTGGCCGTCGACCGCCAGGCTGCCGAGGCGGTCCGCGCACAGCTCGAGAGAACGACGGTCGCCGAGCTCGCCGAACGCGTCAACGCGAGCGCGCTGGCGATCGCATAGCTCGCGGCGCCGGGCGCGCCGCCCCCGTTCCGGCCGATCAGATCTGCGGTTCGCGGGCACGCATCGGCAGCGTGAACAGGAGCAGGAAGGTGATGGTGATCGGCACCAGGCACGCCCACGCGGTGATCGCCAGCGCGTGGGTCGGCAGATGCCCGCCGGACGCCCAGAAGAAGATCGTCCCGAGCACAGCCACCCCGAGCGCGCTGGAGAGCTGCTGGACGGCCTCCAGTACTCCGGACGCGGAGCCGACTTCGTCCATCGAGACCCCGGCGAGAATGAAGTCGAACAGCTGTCCGATGCTCGCGCCGACGCCGAGCCCGATCACGAACAGCGAGGGTGCCAGATCCCATGTGGTCGCCGTGTCGGCTCCAGTGACGGTGAGCGCCAAGCCGACCGTGCCCGCGGCGATGACCGCGACCCCAAGGTGGAGCAGGTGGCGGCCGAGGCGGGCGACGAGCGCGAACCCGGCGCCCATCCCGAGGATCATGCCGACGACCATCGCGGTCAGCGTCAGCCCGGCATGGATCGGTGAGAAGTGCTCGCCGAGCTGGGCGAACAGCGAGACGCAGAGCAGCAGTCCCCCGAACGCGCCGAAGAAGGCGAGCGCGACGAGGATCCCGCTCGTGTAGGTGCGGTTGGCCAGCAGCGCCGGCTCGATCAGCGGATCGCCGCGTCGGCGGCGCTCCCACAGTACGAACGCACCGAGCAGGACCGCTCCGGAGGCGAGCGTGGCGAACGTCCACGCGGGCCAGCCGGCGGCGCGGCCCTGGATCAGCGGATAGATGATCGCGGTCAGCGCGGCCCCGATGAGCACCATTCCGACGGTGTCCAGGCGGATTCCGGGATGCGCGACGGTCCGCGGCAGCACCCGGACCGCGCCGGCGACTGCGGCGATGCCGATCGGCACGTTGATGAGGAACACCAGTCGCCATCCGATCCCCCACAGGTTGGCCTCCACGAGCGCCCCGGAGAGGATCGGGGCGGCGAGTGCCGAGAGGCCCAGCATCGGCCCGTAGGAGCCGAACACCTTCCCCATCTCCTCCTCCGCGAAGACCTCCTTGAGCATTCCGAACCCCTGGGGGATCATCAGCGCGCCGAAGGATCCCTGGAGCAGCCGGAAGGCGATCAGCACCACCATTGAGGGCGCGGTCGCGCACGCCGCGGACATCACGGTGAAGCCGGCGCAGCCGATTAGGAACAGCCGCCGGCGTCCGAACATGTCCCCGAGCCGCGCGCCCGCGATCAGGAACACGGCGAACGCGAGCGTGTAGCCGGCGGGCAGCCATTGCAGGGTGGAGGCGCTGCCGCCGAGCGCCGCCCGGATCGACGGCGCGGCGACGTTGACGATCGTCGAGTCCATCACGCTCATCACGTCGGCGGCCACCACGACCGCGAACACCAACCAGCGCAGCGGATTGCGGGCGGCTGCCTGCGTGGCGATGCCGGCCGGCTTCGCCAGCGCTTCGGCCTGGACCATCGTTCCTCCGCCTGCAGTCGTTGGCATGGTGGCTCCTTACTGAGTACGCCGTTCGCAGTAATCCTCGGCGAGACGGTAGCAGACTGAGTACACTGTTCGCAATGAGTTCGAGTTCGGGGGTCATCTGGGACCGTCCCGAGCGGGCCGCCCGGGGTCCTGCTCCGTCGCTCTCGCGGGAGGCGATCGCCTCCGCCGCGGTAACGCTGGCCGACTCACAGGGGATCGAGGCGGTCTCGATGCGGACCCTGGCGGTCGAGCTCGGGGTGGGGGCGACATCGCTGTACCGCTACGTCGCCCGCAAGGACGAGCTGATCGACCTGATGGTCGACGCCGTGATGGGTGCCGACCTGCAGTTCGAGGTCCGCGGCGACTGGCGCGAGGACCTGCGCTCCTACGCCCGCGCCCACCGCGCGATGACCCTGCGTCACCCCTGGATGGCGCTCCAGGGCAGTGGCCGAACAAGCCTCGGGCCGAATACGGCTCAGCGCTTCGAGCAGGTGCTCGCCGCGGTCGACGGTCTCGGCCTCGAGATCGACGAGATGCTGGTGATGATCGAGACGCTCGCCGCCTTCATACGCGGTTGCGTGCTCGCGGAACTCGCCGAACAGGAGGCGATCCGTCGCTCCGGCCTCGACCAGGAGCAGTGGCTGCGCACCCAGCAACCGTACGTCGAACGTCTGATCGGGAGCGGCCGCTACCCGCTCCTCACGCGGGTCGTCCTCGACGCCCACGCACCGCACGATCCCGACAGCATCAAGCGCGGCTTCGACCTCGGGCTCGAGCGGGTGCTCGACGGCCTGGCAACGATGCTCTCCGCATAGCTCGACCGCGAGGGCGCGGGCGCGCCTGGCGCCATCCGCCGCCTTTCCGGCTCGTATACCGCCTCTTCAGGCACGCGGACGCCGAGCCGGCTCACTGAGGGCGCCCACTCAGAGCGCAGCCTGAAGCACCGCGAGCCACGGCGAGACGGCCGCCCGCACCGCCTTGGTCGAGCTCAGCGTGTGCGTCCCGGCGATCGCGACCACCGAGCGGCTCTCGCCCGTCGGCGGCGTGCCGAACGGGTCGCGCTCGCCCTGGACGACGAGCACCGGGATCGCGGTCGGAACCGCCTCCAGCTCGCCGAGCCGCGACTTCGAGGCGTCCCCCTCGCGAGCCGCCCCCGGTGGCAGCAGCGGGAACGCGAGGCAGAGCACTCCGACGGCCCGCGCGTGGGCGGCGGTCCGGCACGCGACCCGGGCCCCCGAGGAGCGCCCGCCGACCACGCACCGGCAACCGGCGAGCGGCCCGGCGGCGAGCGCCGCCATCACCGCCAGCCACGCGGTGTCAAGCTGGCGGGCGGCAGGCGGAGAGCGACGGCCGGCCACCCGGTAGGGC
>CAXTTD010000094.1:0-10403 GCA_964246945.1 uncultured Solirubrobacteraceae bacterium
TACCCACCCGGAGTCCCCCGGCCCACCGGCCCCCTTGCGCTACGCCGGCAAGGTCGGCACCGGCTTCGACGCGGCGACGCTGCGGGAGCTCGGCGCGCGGCTGCGCGGCCTGGCCACCGATCGCCCGCCGTTCGCCGATCCGCACCTGGTCCGCGAGACGCACGTCACCTGGGTGGCCCCGGAGCTCGTGGCGGCCGTTGCCTTCACCGAGTGGACGAGCGCCGGGCGCCTGCGCCACCCGCGGTTCCTCGGGTTGCGTGAGGACAAGCCGGCCGCCCGGGTGGTGCGCGAGTCGTGAGGGTCGGCGGCCGCGAGGTGCCCGTCACCCACCCCGACAAGGCGCTATTCACCGAGCCGACGATCACCAAGCTCGAGCTCGCGCGCTATTACGAGTCGGTCGCCGCGGCGATGCTGCCGCTCGTGCGCTCGCGGCCGCTCGCGCTGCAGGCGTTTCCCGACGGGATCTCCGGCACGGGCTTCTTCCTGAAGGCGGCGCCCCGCCACTTTCCGGAATGGATCACCACCGCGACGGTCGAGAAGCGCGGCGGGACGATCACCCACGTGACCGCCGAGAACCCCGCGACGCTCGTCTATCTCGCCGGCCAGAACGTGATCTGCCCGCATGCGTGGCTCTCCCGCGCCGACGCGCCACGCGAGCCCGACCGGCTCGTCATCGACCTCGACCCCTCCCCCGGCGTGCGCTTCGCCGAGATCCGCGCCGCCGCCCGGGAGGCCGGAGCGCGCCTGCGCGAGGCGGGGCTCGCCACCTACGCGATGCTCACCGGCTCCCGAGGGATACACGTCGTCTGCCCGCTGCGCCGCGGCCCCTCGTTCCCCGAGGCCCACCGGTTCGTGCGGAGGATCGCCGAGGCGATGGTCGCCGAGGATCCGCGCCGGCTCACCCTCGAGTGGCATCGCGAGGAGCGCGGGCGCCGGATCTACCTCGACGTGAACCGCGTCGCCTACGCCCAGCACGCGGTCGCGCCCTACGCGGTGCGCCCCCGGGCCGGCGGGCCGGTGGCGATGCCGATCCACTGGGGGGAGCTCGAGGATCCGCGGCTGCGTCCCGACCGCTTCACGCTCTCAAGCGCCCCGGCCCGGCTCGCCGCCGAGGGCGACCCGTGGTCCGGAATCGCCCGCCACGCGCGAAAGCTCCCCGCCGCGGCCGACGCGCCGGCGCGGACACGCGGAGTCGAGTGAAGTGCTCGTCGCGGTCACCGACCACGCCGCCGAGCGCTACCGCCAGCGGGTCCGCGGCACCCTCCAGGCGAAGACCGAGATCGCCGCCCGGGTGGCCCGAGCACATGCGGCGGGCCGAGCCAGCCCCGGGGAGCGCGGCACCGTGCTCGTGCGCGACCTCGTCAACCGCGAGCTCGTGTGGGTCTGCCGTCCCGGCGACGGCGAGCTCGTCGTCATCACGGTGTGGGAGGAGGGCCCCGGCGCCACGGTGCCCCGGCGCTTCACCGACGCGCTGCGCGAGCCCCGCCGGCCACCTGGCCGGGTGTGACAAGCTCGAAGTCGTCATGTGTTCGAGGCAGCGACCCCCGCGGTGACCGACGGCGGGGCTGCGGCCGATGCTGCTCGGGCGATGCTCGATCTCCGTCCCGACCCCACGGATGGGTCCTCGCCTCTCGAGGCCCTGGTCGAGCTCTCGCGCAGCGCCCGCGAGGATGACCTCGAGGATTTCCTGATCACGGTCGCCGACACGGTGTGCCGCACCGCGGGCTTCACGACGGTGGTGATCAACCTCTACCGCCCGGCGTGGGACGATTACGAGGTCGCGCTCGTCATCGGTCAGCCGGAGAGCGTCGACGCTCTGCTCGGAACCCGCACGCCGCGCCGTCAGTACGCGCGCATCCTCGCCGAGGCCGACCAGCCGCTGCCGGGCGTGTTCATGCTCACCGGGGAGTCCGGGTTCTGGGATGACCTCACCGAGGTGTTCGTCCCCGATCTCACCCCCCGCGCCGACCCCAACGCATGGCGGGCCGACGACGGCGTGCTCGTGTTCATCTCCGATCCCGACGGGGCGCCGTTGGCCATGTTCTCGATGGACGAGCCGGTCTCGGGACTGCGCCCGAACTCCGAGGAGCTGCGCCTCATTTATGCCATCTGCCTGCACGCCGAGAGCGCGCTGCAGAGCGCCCGCTGGGCGGAGGCGGCCGCCGAGAACGCCCGCACGCTGTCGCTGCTGCTTGCGACCAGCCCCGCGCTGTTGGGGTGCACCACGAGTGAGCAGCTGTTCGAGATGGCTTCTCAGATCGTCGTGCCGAAGCTCGGCTTCGAGCGGTTCGCCGGCTACGTCGCCTGCGGCGATCAACTCGAGCTCGTCGCCGCGGCCGGCTGGGAGCAACCGGGCGCGCTCCCTGACCGCCTCGCCGTCGACACCGTGGACGCGCTTCTCGTGCCTGCGCTCGAGCAGGCGGGCTGCTTCCTCGGCGCCGCCGCTGGGCTGTTCGGAGCGATGCCCGACCCCGAAGCGGAGCGCTCACGTCGCAACGGCCAGGGAGCCACCGCATGGCGCGACCACTGCCTGGTGGTGCCCTGCCGGGGGCCCGAGGAGGAGCTGCGCGGCCTCGTTGTGATCGAGGACCCGCTCGACCGCCTGCTCCCCTCGCTCGACCGGCGCCGCGCGCTGCGGCTGCTCGTCGACCAGGTCACCGCCGGTCTCGTGGCCGTCGACCAGCGCGATCGTCTCCGCCACCTCGCCACCCACGATCCACTCACCGGCGTGCGCAACCGCCGCGGGCTCGACGAGGAGGTCGGCGCTCACGCCGAGGTGGCGGTACTCGTGTGCGATCTCGACCATTTCAAGCAGGTCAACGATCGCTACGGCCATGCGCGTGGAGACGCCGTGCTTGCCGGTTTCGGGCGCCTGCTGCGCGAGCTCGCGCGCGAGAGCGACGTGCCGATGCGCCTCGGTGGCGAGGAGTTCTGCGTGATCCTGCCCCAGACCGACCGCGACGGAGCGCTTCTCGCCGCCGAGCGTCTGCGCACCGCGGCGAGCGCGCGCCTCGCCGAGCTCGTGCCCGGCGGGCTCACGGTGTCGATCGGGATCGCGGTGAGCAGCGGCGGCGTGCTCGACGTGCGCCGGCTCATGTCGGCGGCCGACCAGGGGCTGTATGCCGCCAAGGCGGCGGGCCGGGACCGCAGCGTGCTGGTCGAGGCCGAGCCGAGCTGAGAGCGGCCACCGCCCGCCCGGGGCGCGGGTCGCCGGAGCACGATTGGCGGCGGGGTGCCGACGCCCGGCCGCGGCGGGCTGCGTACCCTAGGCGTCGATGTGGTCGAAGATCCCGCTTCGTGCGCGCTGGGCGGTGTGTGGGCTCATCGCCGCCGCACTCGTGGTGGCGCTCGTGCGTTTCGTCGAGGCCAACTCCAGCAACGGGCTCGTCCCGGTGAGCCCGAAGAACCTGAAGGTCGAGAGCCGTCAGGCCGACGTCGTCATCGGGCAGGAGCAGGCGCCGATGACCGTGTCGATCTCCGCCGGCGCGTCGGCGGCGCAGGTGCTGCGGGCCGCGGTGCGGCACGACATGAGCCGTCAGATCACCCAGGCGACGATCGACGGGCCGCTGCAGGACGTCTCCTGCGTCGTGCACGGCGGCACCCTGCAGCGCACCGGCTACCACTGCGTGGCCAAGGCAGACGACGTGAACTATCCGTTCCTCGCGGTCCTCACCGCGAAGCCCCGCCGGGCGGTGTTCTGCGAGAAGGTCTATCCGCCGCTGCCCTCGGAGAACATCCCCGTCTCCGCCCGCTGCCGGGCGTAGCGTCCGCCTCAGCGCGCGCGCCAGGTGAGGGTGCCCGGCGTCCGGGCGTGCGGGGAGAAGCGGACCGCGAGCACCCGCACGCCGCGAGGCACCGAGAACGCGGCGCAGCCGCTGCGCACATCACCGGATCCGATCATGCTCTCGAAGTCGACGAGCGGCGTCATGCAGGGTCCGGCGCGCACGTCGAGCGGCTGGGCCTGGCCGCGGGCGAGCCGCAGCGAGACGTCACCGGATGAGGTCGAGTCATAGGTCTCACCGGACTGATTGGCGATGCGCAGCAGCACCCCCACCTGGCGGGTGCCCGGCAGGGCGGGCGTGCGGGTGTGGCTGAGCGCGAGCACGCGCGTCACCGTCACCGTGAGCTCGGCCCCATGGGTATGCACCGCCTGGCGGGTCCCGAGCGACGCGCCCCGGACGACGGGGCGGGCCGGACGGGAGGCGCGGGTCGTAGTGGTGCTCGTCGACCCGGCCGGCGCCGAGGTCGCCGCGGAGCTCGACGAGCCCGGACCCGATCCGGAGCTCGAGCCCCCGCCGCAGGCGAGCAGACCGAGCGCGAGCAGCGGCGCGGCAAGCGCGCCCGCAGCGCGCCTCACCCGGTGGGCGCGCCGGCGCCGCCCACTGGCAACCGGCCGTCGAGCAGCCAGCCGCGCAGCTCGGTCCGGCGGATCTTGCCGCTCACCGTCTTGGGCAGCTCCTCTACGAAGTGGATCTCGCGCGGGTACTTGTAGGGAGCGGTGGAGCGCTTCACCGCGTCCTGGATCTCCCGGGCGAGCTCCGGAGACGCCACCTGCCCGGCGGAGAGCACGCACACCCCGACCACGATCTGGGTGCGCTCGGGGTCCTCGCGGCCGATCACCGCCGCCTCCATCACCGCGGGATGCTCGACGAGCGCCGACTCGACCTCGAAGGGACCGATCCGGTAGGCGCTCGAGGTGATCACGTCGTCGCCGCGGCCCTCGAACCAGAAGTAGCCGTCCTCGTCGACCGCCGCCTTGTCCCCGGTGTAGTACCAGTCCCCACGAAACGCCTCGGCGCTCGCCTCGGCGTCTCCGTGGTAGCCGTCGAACAGGCCAACCGGATGCTCGGGCGCGTGCCGGATGACGACGTTGGCGACCTCACCCGCCTCGACCGGGCAGCCGTCGTCGTCGAGCACCGTCACCTCCCAACCGGGCATCGGCCGGCCCATCGAGCCGAGACGGACCTCCACGCCGCGGTAGTTGGCCACGACGATGCAGGTCTCGGTCTGCCCGTAGCCGTCGTAGACGGTGAGCCCAGTACCCGCTCGCCACGCGCGGATCACCTCGGGGTTCAGCGGCTCCCCGGCACTCGTGCAGTGGCGCAGCGCCGACAGGTCGTGGGCGGCGAAGTCGCCCTGGACGAGCAGCCGGTAGAGCGTGGGCGGCGCGCAGAACGAGGTGATCCGGTGGCGAGCCAGGATCCCGAAGATCGTGTCCGCGTCGGGCCGTCCGAGCGCCACCTGGGCGATGCACGCGCGCTCGTGCATCTGACCGAACAGGCCGCCGTAGGCCGCCTTCGCCCACCCGGTGTCGCTCACCGTCCAGTGCAGGTCCCCAGGCCGCAGGTCCTGCCAGAAGCGCGCGGTGCCGATGTGCCCGAGCCCGTAGGCGTGACGATGCTGCACCATCTTGGGGTAGGAGACGGTCCCGCTCGTGAAGTACAGCAGCAGCGGGTCCTCGCGTGAGGTGACGTCGACCGGGACCTCGCCGTCGCCGGCGTCGGCGAGCACCGCCTCGAAGTCCTCCCAGCCCGCCGGCGCAGCCGCCCCGGCGCCCACGCACAGCCGCACCCCGAGGGCCGGCGCCGCGTCGTCGACCTTGGCCGCGCCGCCGGGGTCGCTCACCGCGGCGACGGCGCCCGCGCTCTGGATGCGATAGGCGACGTCCTTCGGAGTGAGCATGTTCGGGCCGGGCATCGGCACCGCGCCGATGCGCATGCAGCCGAGCAGCGCCGCGTACCACTCCGGGCAGCGCGGCAACATCACGAACACGTGGTCCCCGGCGCCGACACCACGGGCCAGGAGCGCGCGCGCCGCCCGCCGGGATTCGTGGGCGAGCTCGGCGGCGCTCTGCAGCGCGAGCACCCCACCCTCGCCGTCGAGCGAGAGCACCGCGGGATCGTCGGGCGCGTCTCGCGCCCAGGTGTCGAGGACCGCCTCTACGGCGTTGAAGCGCTCCGGCGCCGAGAGCCGAAAGCTCGCGTACTCGGTTGGGTAGTCGTCGAGCCGCGGCGGGCAGTCGCGGCCGGGGCGCCGCACCGCATCAAGGGCGGACATGCGCGCAGCGTACCGCTCGCGTCCCCCAGCGTCACCCGCCACACGGGGGACTGGGTGATCGACGCTCGGTGTGCCGGGCACGGCGACGGGTAGCGGAAGCGGTGGCCATCACCACGAAGCAAGGAGCGAGCACCATGTCAGACGAGCTGACCGGCAAGCGGATCGCGATCATCGCCACCGACGGCGTCGAGCAGGTGGAGCTCACCCGCCCGCGCGAGGCGGTCGAGGCTGCCGGCGCGAGCACCGAGCTCCTGTCGATCTCGACCGACCCGATCCAGGCGATGAACTCCGACATCGAGCCTGCCGACACCTTCACCGTCGACCGTCGCGTCGCCGATGCGACACCCGGTGACTACGACGGCCTCATCCTCCCTGGCGGCACGGTGAACGCCGACCGGTTGCGGGTCGACGAGGATGTCCGCGCCTTCGTGCAGGAGCTCTTCCAGGCCGGCACCCCCGTGGGCGTCATCTGCCACGGACCGTGGACGCTCGTCTCCGCCGACCTCGTGCGCGGACGCACCCTCACCTCCTATCCGAGCCTGCGCGTCGACATCACGAACGCGGGCGGCGAGGCGGTCGACGCCGAGGTGGTCACCGATCAGGGGCTCGTCTCCTCGCGCAACCCCGACGACCTGCCGGCGTTCTGCGCAAAGATCGTCGAGGAGTTCGCCGAGGGTGACCACGCGGTGCCGGCCGCCGGCGCCACCGCCTGACGCGGCCGCGCGGAGCTCAGACTCCGGCGCTCGCCGCACGAGGTACGGCGGACCGGTCGCGTAGCGGAGGGCGCTCGAGCACCGGCACCACCGCCGCCGCGCCATCCTCCCACGGGCGCACGTAGCGGCCGTCCGCCGGGATGCCCCCCGGCCTGCGCGCCTCGACGGCGGCGAGGACCGCGTAGGCCATCTCGCCGAGCGTCCGCAGCGGCTGATGGCGGTTCTGGCGGGTGCCGAGATGACACTCCGCGAGGGCATCGAGACCTCGCAGGTGAAGCGCGTCGATGAGCATCGCTATCTCGATCCCGTAGCCGACCGGGAACGAGATCTCCTCGAGCAGGTCCCGGCGCGCGGCCAGCTCGCCGGCGAGGGGCTGCGCGAAGCCCGCCAGTGCCGGCGCGTACAGGTTGAGCAGCGGCCGCGCCGCGAGCTCGGTGACCCGCCCCCCCTCGTGGGCGAGCGGGCCGTCGCCGGCATCGAACGGCCGCTCGAAGGCCCCCTTGACGAGAGCGAGCCCGGGGTCGGTGAGGAGCGGGCCGAGCAGCCCGAGCAGGTGCGCGGGATCGGGATCGCGAGTGTCGCCGTCCAGGAAGCACACGATCTCGCCGCCGGTGACCCGCAGGGCACGCCACATCGCATCGCCCTTGCCGAGCGCCCCCCCGAGCTCGGAGGCGACCTCGTCCTGCTGCACGACCCGCGCACCCGCCGCGAGCGCGATCGCGGCGCTGCCGTCGGCCGAGGCGGCGTCGATGACCACCAGCTCGTCGATGAGCCCCACGCTCCGGGCCGGAGCCACCGATCGCTCGAGCACCGCCCCGATCGTGGCCGCGCATTCCCGCACCGGGACGATCACCGTTACCGACGTCGTGCCCTTGGCGGCGACGAGCGCGGAGAGCGGGAACGCCTCGGCGCGGTAGCGCCGTCCTCGCCACCAGTCCCCCAGCCCGGCGGCGGGCTCCGGCGCTCCGAGCGCTCTCATGGTGTGCCTGGGACCCGGGTCCACAACTACATGCTGTCCGCTCCCGCCGAAGTGCAGTCGCGTCGTCGACCTCGAGGCTCAGCGGCAGGCCGTGGCAGCGGACGTGGCCGAAGCCCACCGGGAGGTCACGGATCACTACGCTGTGGCCCGACCCATGGCCCTGGAGGACACCGTGAGCCGCGAATACCACGTCCGCTGGATCACCTGCACGCCGGATCGGATCGACGTTCGCGGCTACTACTTCCCGTGGGGGACCAAGCACATCCCGTACGCCCGGATCCGCACGGTGACCCGCGTGACCATGGGCGCGGTCACCGGCCGCGCCCGGATCTGGGGGACCTCATTCGACCCGCGCTATTGGGCCAGCCTCGATCCGGGCCGCTCGCGCAAGCGCGTGGGACTGATCCTCGACCTGGGCGCCCTCGTCAAGCCCTTCCTCACGCCCGAGGACCCCGACGCCGTAATGGACGCGATTCACGCCCACACCGGGCGCGAGGCGTTCCGCAGTGGCCGGGCACCGCTCCTGTGAGCGGAGCGCCGCGATGAGCGCGGTCGCCACCGCGGACGCACCGCCCCAGGTCGACCGCCGCACCCAGAACGTCGTCTTCGCCACCGTCGCGCTCGGCATGCTGCTCGCGGCACTCGACCAGACGATCGTCTCCACCGCGCTGCCGACGATCGTCGGCGACCTCGGCGAGCCCGGCCACCAGGCATGGGTGGTCACCTCGTACCTGCTCGCCGAGACCGTGATGACCGCCGTCGCCGGCAAGTTCGGCGACCTGTTCGGCCGCAAGATCGTCTTTCAGGTGGCGGTGGTCGTGTTCATCGCCGGCTCGGCGTTGAGCGGCGCGGCCCAGAACATGGAGTGGCTGATCTCCGCCCGAGCGATCCAGGGGCTCGGCGGCGGCGCACTCACCGTCACCGCGACGGCGCTCATCGGCGACGTCATACCGCTGCGCGAGCGCGGTCGCTACCAGGGCATGCTCGGGGGGGTCTTCGGCTTCACCACGGTCCTCGGACCGCTCATCGGCGGCCTGTTCACCGACGACCTGTCCTGGCGCTGGGCGTTCTACGTGAACGTGCCCGTGGCGATCGTCGTGATCGTGCTGTCGGCGCGCAACATCCCCTCGCTGAAGGGCCACACGCGGCCGATCATCGACTACGCCGGAATCGCGTTCGTCGGGATCGGAGCGGCCGCTATCACGCTCGCGGTGAGCTGGGGCGGCACCACCTACCCATGGATCTCCGAGCAGGTGCTCGGGCTCGTCGGTATCTCGGTGGTGGCGCTGATCGCGTTCGTGTTCGTCGAGTCCCGCGCGCCAGAGCCCGTGCTACCGCTGCGCCTGTTCCGCAACCGCGTGTTCAGCACCTGCTGCGCCCTGTCGTTCATCGTCGGCTTCGCGATGCTGGGCGCGCTCACCTTCCTGCCGACCTTCCAGCAGTACGTGTTCGGGGTCTCGGCGACGATCTCGGGGGTGCGCCTCATGCCGATGGTCATCGGGCTGCTGCTCACATCGGTCGCCGCGGGCACGATCGTCGGGAGGACCGGGCGCTACAAGGTGTTCCCGGTCGTCGGCTCGGTGATCATCGGCATCGGCCTGGTCCTGCTCTCGCGCATGAGCGAGCACACCTCGACGGTGCTCTCGAGCGTCTTCCTGTTCGTGCTGGGGCTCGGAATCGGGCTCTCGATGCAGGTGCTCACGCTGATCGTGCAGAACACCGCGAGCTACGAGGACCTCGGCGTGGCCACCTCGGGGGTGACGTTCTTCCGCACCCTCGGCAGCTCGTTCGGCGCCTCGGTGTTCGGTTCCCTGTACTCCAACTTCCTCGACGAGCGGCTGCCCGCCGCGCTCAAGAGCTCCGGGGTGAGCTCGAGCGCCACCGACACCCCGGAGGCGTTGCACGCGCTGCCGGCGCACACGATCGCGCCGGTGGTGCACGCCTACGCCCAGGCGCTCGACCACGTCTATCTATGGGCGGTGCCGGCGGCGGCGATCGGGCTGCTGATCGCGCTCGGGCTGCGCGAGGTGCCGTTGCGGGGGACTGCGAAGGCGAGCGCGAACGACATCGGCGACGGCTTCGCGATGCCCACCCAGGAGAGTTCGCTGCAGCGCCTGGAGCGGGCCATCGCCGGCGTGATCCGCTCCCGGGGCGGTGAGGCGCTGCCCCGGGTGCTCGCCGAGTCCGGCACCGCGCTGAGCCCCGCCGGAACCTGGGGGGTGACCGAGATCGTCCGCTACCGCCAGGCGTTCGGACACGCCGCGCTGCCCCAGATCGCCCGTCGCCACTACCTGCCCGCGGCGGTGCTCGAGCCGACCTTCGCCGAGCTCGACGGTCAGGGGATGATCCGCCGTGCCGACGACGAGCTCAGCCTCACCGACACCGGCGAGGCCGAGGTCGCGCGCGTGATCGGCGCGTTCCGCGGCTGGCTGGTGGACCAGCTCTCCGACTGGGACGACACGGGGGACGGGGTCGACGGCGTGGGCGGGGTCGATTCCGCGCAGATCGGCGTCGCGCTCGACGACATCTCCCGTCGCCTGCTGCAGCACCACGACGAGCATCAGCTGCCCGCGGCGCTCGCGCCGGCGTGGGGCCCCCCCGCGGGCGCCCGGCCCCGCGCCGCGGGGGCCCCCCCCCCCCCCCCGCCCGCCCCC
>CAXTTD010000095.1:0-10328 GCA_964246945.1 uncultured Solirubrobacteraceae bacterium
GATCTACACCTATCTGAACAAGCAGGCGCAGCACCTCTCGACACTCGCGTCCGATCCGCTGTGGAAGACCGTCGACGGACCGTTCTCGCTGGGCTCGTTCAGCACCGTCAACGGGTCGTTCACCCTCAATCGCAACCCGCGCTATGACCTCACCGGCCACGTCCGCTACGCGACGCTGAAGGTAGAGACCTACACAAGTGCGACCTCCACGATCGACGCGTTGCGCACCCACGGGCTCGACGTCGGCGTTGTCGACTTCTCCGAGCTCGGTGAGGCGCCCACCCTGCGTCAGGCGGGGTACTCGGTGTTCGGCTATCCGAATATCGGGACGTTCGGTTTCATGCTCAACTTCAAGGACAGGACCGGCGACTTCAACAAGATCATCGCCCAGCTCTACGTGCGCCAGGCGCTGTCCCACCTCGAGGATCAGCCGGCCTACATCACGGGGGTGTTCAAGGGAGCGGCGGCGCCGGCGTACGGTGAGCTGCCGAGCCTGCCCAAGACGCCCTACACGCCGACGAACGCGGGCCGACCAACGTACGCGTACTCGATCGCCGCCGCCAAACAGCTGCTCAGCGCCCACGGCTGGAAGGTGGTCCCCGGCGGCCAGACCGTGTGCGCGAAGGCCGGGAGCGGCGCCGGCGAGTGCGGCGCGGGCATCCCTGCGGGAACGCCATTCAAGTTCAACATCGTCGCCACGCCGGCGAGCGAGTCGGAGTCAATCCCGCTCGAGACCGACGCGTTTGCCTCGGCGGCCAAGCAGGCGGGCATCGAGATCTCGATCGGGACCAAGAACTTCAACTACCAGATCCAGTACTACAACGACGGCGATGCGGCGGACGACCGCTATCGAGACGACTGGGCGATGGCCAACTGGGGTGAGTACGGCACCACCCCGTATCCGACCGGCGAGACCTACTTCAACTCCGGGGGCACCCAGAACACCGGCGGCTACTCAAACCCCACCGCCGACCGGCTCATCAACGCCGCCCTCTACGGCAAGAGCGCTTCGTCGGCGACCGCGGTGGCGAGCTACCTGCAGAAGGACCTGCCGATGCTGTTCCTGCCCTGCGCCGACGTGATCGACGCGGTGAGCAGCCGCGTGGGGGGAACGAGCGACTCGTTCCTCGCCATGACTCAGGACATCTTCTATCCGCAGTACTGGTACGTCAAGAAGTAGCCGGTCAGTACGCGGAGGGCACCGCCACGGTGCGCCGCTCGCCCGCCGGCGACTCCTCCTCCTGCTGGACGTCGAGCAGCGAGTCCGCCTGCCCGGCGCGCAGCACGATGATCTCCCCGGGCGCGTGGCGCAGCAGCCAGGCGACGTCGTCGGGAGCGAACCCGGGGGCGCCGGGGGCGGCGGCCGCGATCACGATGAGGTCGAAGCGCTCGCTGGCGATCGCCGCTCGCAGCGCGTGGCGGCCGGTGCGCCCGCGCTCCACGCGCGCCTCGACGGGCACGCCGTAGGCGGAGGCCCGCAGCTCGATCGCCTCCTGGGTGGCGACGATGAGGCCCGACTGGCGGGGGAGCGGCGAGTCCATGGGCAGCGTCTGGGGGACCGGGGCCAGGAACACCGGCATCAGCGTCGCCGACTCGGCGCGAGCCAGGCGCAGCGCCGTCTCGAGGGCGAGGCGCGAGAGCGCGGGGGCGAGGAACGGGAACAGGATCCGCTGCGCGCCGTCCTCCACCATCGGGGCCGGCTGGGTGCGCCCCCACGGCCGCAGTGCCGCCGACGCCGCGCCCAGATGCCCGCCGTCGATGAGCAGCGCCAGCGTGGCCACCGCGAGCAGCCCGGCGAGGACCGCGAGCCCGATCACCGCGGCGCTCACGGCTGCTCCGTCTGGCGCTGGCTGCGGTCGGCAACGATGCGCAGGTCGATCCCCGGCAGCTCGCGCATCAGCTCGGCGGGCAGCGCCGGCCGCGAGGCGCGCTGCCACATAGAACGCGGGCTCGGACGGCCGATCAGCACGTAGGTCGTCCCCCGTTCGGCGGCGACGCGGCCCACGACGCTCGCCACGTCGTCGCCGGGCTCGGTGAGCATGTGCGCGCCGAGCACGCTGCACAGCTTGCGCAGCGCCCGCAGCTGCTCGTCCTCCTCGGGCGTCGGCTCCCGCGAGCTCACCCACAGCACGTCGAGCTCGGCGCCCAGCCGCGAGGCCGAGCGCCACGCCCGGCGCACGATCCGCTGGGCGGCGGGCTGGGGGGTGACGAGCGCGAGCAGCCGCTCGCCGATCGCCGCGCGGGCGCTCGTGTCGAGCAGCCGCCCCTCGCGACGGCGGGCCTTGGTCTGCGGCGTCTCGTCCGTGCTCGGGACCCGCCCGGCCGGGTTGCGCCGGGCGTCGATCTCCTCGGCGACCTCGCGCAGCGAGATCTCGCGCAGGGCGGTGAGGTTCTGCGGGGTGAAGAAGTTCTCAAGCGCCGAATCGACCCGCTCGGGCGGATACACCTTGCCGGCGCGCAGCCGCTCGCGCAGCGACTCGGGCGTGATGTCGAGCAACTGCACGTCGTCGGCGCTCGTGAGCACCGTGTCGGGGAGGGTCTCGCGGACCCGCGTGCCGGTGAGATCCGCGACCTGGTCGCCCCGCGACTCGAGGTGCTGGACGTTCACCGTCGAGAACACGTCGATCCCGGCGGCGAGCACGTCGGCGACGTCCTCGAAGCGTTTGGGGTGCTCCGCCCCGGGGGCGTTGGAATGGGCGAGCTCGTCGATCAGGCACAGCGCCGGCGCGCGGGCGAGGATCCCCGGCAGGTCCATCTCGGTGAGCGTCGTGTCGCGGTAGCGCAGCTCCCGCCGGGGAACGACCTCGAGGCCTGCGGCCTGCGCGATCGTCTCCGCGCGGCCGTGGGGCTCGAGGTAGCCGATCACGACGTCGCGTCCGGCCTGGGCCTCGGCCCGGCCGTCCTGCAGCATCCGGTAGGTCTTGCCGACGCCCGCGGCCATCCCCAGGAAGACCTTGTGGCGTCCGGGCGCGGTGGTCTCGGGCGTCATGCTCCGAGCAGATTGTGCACCGCGAGGTCGATGAGGAAGATGCCGACGAACGGGGCGATGAGCCCGCCGAGGCCGTAGATGAGCAGGTTGCGCCGCAGCAGCTGGCTGGCGCCGACGGGCTTGTAGGAGACGCCGCGCAGCGAGATCGGGATCAGCAGCGGAATGACGATCGCGTTGAAGATGATCGCCGAGATGATCGCCGAGCGCTGGGTGCCAAGGTGCATGATGTTGAGAATGTGCAGCGGCCCTTCGTGCCCGGGCTTGGCCGACCACGTGTAGAGGAAGATCGCCGGCAGGATCGCGAAGTACTTGGCCACGTCGTTGGCGATGCTGAACGTGGTGAGCGCGCCGCGGGTGATGAGCAGCTGCTTGCCGACCTCGACGATCTCGATGAGCTTCGTTGGGTTGGAGTCGAGGTCGACCATGTTGCCGGCCTCACGGGCGGCCTGGGTGCCGGTGTTCATGGCCACGCCGACGTCGGCCTGGGCGAGCGCCGGTGCGTCGTTGGTGCCGTCACCGGTCATCGCGACCATCCGGCCCTGGGCCTGCTGCTCCTTGATGAGCTCGAGCTTGTTCTCCGGGGTGGCCTCGGCGAGAAAGTCGTCGACGCCCGCCTCCTCGGCGATCTTGGCCGCGGTGAGGCGGTTGTCGCCGGTGATCATCACCGTGCGGATGCCCATCGCCCGCAGCTGATCGAAGCGCGCCCGCATCCCCTCCTTCACCGTGTCCTTGAGGTAGATCACGCCGAGCACCTGGGTGTCGCGCGCGACCGCCAGCGGCGTGCCGCCCTCACGACCGACGCGGTCCAGGGCGTCGCGCAGCTCCGGCGGCGCCTGACCGCCCTCGGACTCCACGAACCCGATCACCGCGTCGCCGGCGCCCTTGCGCAGCCGCTGGCCGGCCAGGTCGACGCCGCTCATTCGGGTCTGGGCGGTGAACGGGACGAACTCGGCGCTCGTGTCGACCATGTCGCGTTCACGCAGCCCGTACTGCTTGGCGAGTACCACGATCGAGCGGCCCTCGGGGGTCTCGTCGGCGAGTGAGGAGAGCTGCGCGACCTCGGCGAGCTCCGCCTCGCTCACCCCCGGCATGGGGACGAACTCACTGGCCAGGCGGTTGCCGATGGTGATCGTGCCCGTCTTGTCGAGCAAGAGTACGTCGACGTCGCCAGAGGCCTCCACGGCGCGGCCGGAGAGCGCGAGCACGTTCCGGCGCACCAGACGGTCCATGCCGGCGATCCCGATCGCTGACAGGAGCGCGCCGATCGTGGTCGGGATGAGGGCCACCAGCAGCGAGATGAGCGACACGTCGGAGATGTTGGTGTGGGCGAACAGCCCAAACGGGCGCAGCGTCGCCACCACGATCATGAAGATCAGCGTGAGCCCGGAGAGCAGGATGCCCAGCGCGATCTCGTTCGGGGTCTTGCGCCGCTCGGCGCCCTCGACGAGGGCGATCATCCGGTCCATGAACGACTGGCCGGGCTCCTGGGTGATCTCGACCACGATCTCGTCGGAGAGCACGCGCGTGCCCCCGGTGACCGCCGAGCGGTCGCCGCCGGACTCGCGGATGACCGGAGCCGACTCACCGGTAATCGCCGACTCGTCGACGGAGGCGATTCCCTCGATCACCGTGCCGTCGCCGGGGATCAGCTCGCCGGCGGGCACGACGACCACGTCGCCCCGGCCGAGCTCGGCGGCGGGCTTGCTGGTCCCGTCGCGCAGCACCGCCACCGTCTCCTGGCGCATCGAGCGCAGCGCGTCGGCCTGGGCGCGGCCGCGGCCCTCCGCGAACGCCTCGGCGAGGTTGGCGAACACGACGGTGAGCCACAGCCAGATCGAGATCACCAGCGCGTACCAGGCGGGCTGACCCGCCGACAGGGCACTGTCGCCCGCGAGCTGCATCACCCAGATGACCGAGGTCACGAGCGCGCCGAGCTCGACCACGAACATCACCGGGTTGCGGATCTGGACTCGGGGATCGAGCTTCACGAAGCTGTCAATCACCGCCCGGCGGGCGAGGTCGCCGGTGAACATCGAGCCCGAGCGGCGGCCCGGCGCGGCGCCCGGGGCCTCGGGGGGAGTGGCGGTGCTCGTCATCAGTGCATGTCCTTGTTGAGAGCGAGGTTCAGTTCCATCACGTTCACCGACGGCTCACCGGAGAAACCCAGCCCGCGACCACCCGTGAAGCGGTGCACGAGCGACATGACAGCCGGCAGGGTGAGATGATCAACGGCGGCCACCCGATGGGCCTGGATGTCGGCGTTGGCCGGTGAGATGTCGGGATCGATGCCCGAGGCCGAGGTGTCGACCGCGTCGACGGGCACCTGGGCGAGCGTGAGTCCCGGGTCGTAGCGGCGGTTGAGTTGCAGGTACGCCGAGGCGTTGGCGGAGATCGCCTGCTCGGTGGCCTTGTCGTTGGGTCCGAGGTTGGCGAACTCGGTGTCGGCCGCGTTGTCCGCCGGGTCGGTGCCCGAGGGTCGGGTCTGGAAGTAGTGCGGGTCGGGGGTGGTGACCGGCTCGCCATCGGACATCTTCACCTTGCCGTTCTTGCCGTAGACGAGGTCGGTGAACGACTGGCCGATCTCCTTGGAGCCGACCAGGTGGCCGCCGCGGTACACGAGCTGGCCGTTTGCGTTCCCCGGGAACGCGACCTGGCCGATCACGGCGATGAGCAGGGGGTAGAGGACCCCGCACAGCACGGTGAGCGCGAGCATCGAGAGCGCAGCGGTGCGGAGGTCCTTCCTCAGAGCGTTCATGAGTAGAGGTGTCCGGTGAGGCCCTGGACGACGGGGCCGAGGAGCAGGGCGGGGAAGAAGGTGAGCGCGCCGACGAGGATCACCACGCCGATCAGCAGCACCACGAAGGTCACGTTGTCGGTGCGCATCGTGCCGAGACCCGGTGGACTCACCCGCTTGCCGGCCAGCGCGCCGGCGACCGCGAGCGTGAACAGGATCGGTCCGTAGCGCGCGAACAGCATCGTGAAGCCGCCGAGCAGGTCGGCGAAATTAATCCCATGCGCACCGACGTTGCCGACGGTGCCGTCGTAGCCGGTGTACCCGGCGAACGCCGAGCCGTTGTTGTTGGCCTGCGACAGGTAGGCGTAGAACGTCTCACTGAACCCCTGCGGGCCGACGCCGACGCTTGAGATCGACGCCCGCCCGGCGGCCGACGCAGTGGCTAGGGCCGTGGAGAACAGCGCCGCCAGCGGCGTGAGCAGCAGGCCGATGGCGACCAGCTTGATCTCGCGAGCCTCGATCTTCTTACCCAGATACTCGGGCGTGCGTCCAACCATCAGGCCGCCGATGAACACCGCGAGCAGGACGTAGAGCAGCATCGAGTAGAGGCCTGTGCCGACGCCGCCGAAGATCGTCTCCGAGGCCGACAGGTTGGCGAACGGGACCGCACCGCCGATGCCGGTGAAGGACTCGATGGCGCTGTTCACCGCGCCACACGAGGTGACGGTGGTGACGACGTCGTACAGGGCCGAGCCGGCGATGCCGAACCGCTGCTCCTTGCCCTCCAGGTTGCCGCCGTCGGAATGATGGATTCCCGCGGTGTGGATCCCGGCGGCATGCTGGGCCGGGGAGCCGTGGGCCTCGGCGATGTAGGCGACGATGACCGCTCCGAGGAACATGACCATCATCGCGCCGTAGATCGCGTAGCCCTGGCGCTTGGACCCGACCATCCGGCCGTAGGCCAACACCAGCGCCGCCGGGATGAGCAGGATGACGATCATCTCGAAGAAGTTGGTGAAGCCGGTCGGGTTCTCGAACGGGTGAGCGGAGTTCACGTTGAAGAATCCGCCGCCGTTGGTTCCCAGCAGCTTGATCGCCTCCTGGGAGGCCACCGGGCCCATGGCGATCTGTTGCCTGCCGCCGCTCGTGAGGCCGTGGGCGAAGAGGGTCGTCGTGAAGTTCTGGATCTCGCCCTGGAAGACGAAGACGATCGCGACCAGGATCGAGAACGGCAGCAGCACATACAGGATCGTGCGCACAATGTCCTGCCAGAAATTGCCCAGTGACTTGCCGCTGCGGCCGGCGACGCCGCGGATGAGCGCGACGGCGGCGACGATGCCGACCGCCGCGGAGGCGAAGTTCTGCACCGCGAGCCCCGCCATCTGGCTGAAGTAGCTCATCGTGATCTCGCCGCCGTAGTACTGCCAGTTGGTGTTGGTAAGGAACGACGAGGTTGTGTTGAATGTCACGTTCCACGGGGCGGAGTGGTAGTGCAGCGGGTTCAGCCCCGTCCAGTCCCAGAACGTCTGGGTGCGCAGGATGATGTAGAGCAGGACCCAGCCCGCCAGCGAGAACCACAGCAGCGACTTCGCGTACGCCTTCCAGTCCTGGCCGACGCTCGGGTCGGTGCCGAAGCAGCGGTAGAGCAACCGCTCGACCGGGCCGAGCACCGGGTCGAACCGTGTGCGGCCCCCGGTGTACACGGCGGCCATGTAGCGACCGAACGGCAGTGCCAGCGCAGTGAGCAGCACCACGAAGCCGACGATGGTGATCCAGCCGAAGACGGTCATGTCGGCGCTAGAACTTCTCACCGCGCAGCAGCGCGTATAGGAGGTAGATGCAGACGATCGCCGAGGCGATCAGCCCGAAAAGGTCAGCTCCGCTCATATCCGGTCGATGCCTTCGAGCAGCGCGTAGAGGAGCGCGAAGCTGAGCACTCCGAGGATGACGGCCAGGATGTCCATGCCGGACATGGTGTGACCGCCCCCGTCAACGCAACGTGAAGAACCGATCCCCGCGCGTACAGAATTTGTGAAGCTCCCCGCGCCAAATCGTCCCACGATCGTGCTGCTATATCGTGGTACGACATGAGTGCTACCGACCCCGTCGACCCCGACCCCGACGGTCCCGCCGACCCCGACGGCACCGACAGCATCCGTCACACCAGGCCCGCGCGTCCGGCGCCCCGCCGGGAGCTCACCCACGAGGATTACCTGCGCCTCGCCGAGCTGCGCCACGGCCAGCGACGCTTCCTGCACTGGAGCGCCGAGCAGGCGGGGCGGGCGGGGATCACCACCACCCAGCACCAGCTGCTGCTCGCGCTGCGCGCCTGGGTGGAGCCCGAGGACCCGACGATCGGCGACGTCGCCGACTTCCTGTTCATCCGCCACCACAGCGCGGTCGCGCTCGTCGACCGGGCCGAGCGGGCGGGGCTTGTCTCCCGCGCGCGGGATTCCCGCCAGCCCGGCCAGGTGACCGTCGCGATCACCGATGTCGGCGCCGCGCGGCTGCAGGCACTCACCGAGTCCCACCTGCGGGAACTCGCCGAGCTCGCGCCGACGATGAGCGCCCTGTGGGACGCGGTCGCCGACGTCGCCCAGGACGGCTTCTCGACCTGATGGCCGGCGGTCCCGACACGCCCGAGCGCCCGCGGGCGGCGCTGCTCGGCGACTTCACGCTCGAGCCCCGCACGCTCTACATCGCCCTGTGGGCGATCCCGGCGGGGGCCGCGGGCGCGGGCGCGGCGTTCTGCCTGCTGCGGCTGATCGGCCTCATCAGCAACCTCGTGTTCAACCACCGGGTCTCGACCCACCTGGCCAACCCGGGCTCCCACCATCACAGCCCGCTGCTCATCTTGCTGGCGCCGATCATCGGCGGGCTGATCGTCGGCGTGATGGCCCGTTATGGCTCCGAGCGGATCCGCGGCCACGGGATGCCCGAGTCGATCGAGGCGATCCTCGTCGGGGGCAGCAAGGTGCAGCCGCGGGTGGCGGTGCTCAAACCCGTCTCGGCGGCGATCTCGATCGGCACCGGTGGCCCGTTCGGCGCCGAGGGCCCGATCATCATGACCGGCGGCGCTGTCGGCTCGGTGATCGCCCAGCTGCTCGATCTCACCGCCGTCGAGCGCAAGACGCTGCTCGTGGCCGGCGCCGCGGCGGGGATGACGGCGGTCTTCGACTCGCCGATGTCGGCGGTGCTGCTCGCCGTCGAGGTGCTGCTGTTCGAGTTCAAGCCGCGCTCGCTGGGGCCGGTGGTGGCCGCGGTGAGCACGAGCTATCTGCTGCGCGGACCGCTCATCAGTTCCCACGCCCTGTTCCCGGTGGCCCTGCACGCCGTCCACCTCACCGCCGCCGACCAGCTGTTGTGCATCCCGGTGGGCGCCACCGGCGGCCTGCTCGCCCTGGTGGCCACGTTTCTCATCTACCGCTCGGAGGACACCTACGAGCGGCTGCCGCTGCACTGGATGTGGTGGCCGGCGATCGGTGGGCTCATCATCGGCGTCGGTGGTCTGATCGAGCCCCGCGCCCTCGGCGTCGGCTACGACGTCATCGACGCCCTCCTCACCGGTCGCGCCACGCTGTCGTTCATCGTCGGGATCCTCGTGGTGAAGACCCTCATCTGGTCGCTGTCGCTCGGCTCGGGCACCTCGGGCGGGGTGCTCGCCCCGACGTTCATGATCGGTGCCGCGCTCGGCGCGCTGGACGGCCACGTGCTGCCCGGGGTGAGCCCTGGGTTCTGGGCGCTCGTCGGCCTCGCCGCCTGCGTGGGCGGCGTCATCCGGGCGCCGCTCACCGGCGTCGTGTTCCCACTCGAGCTCACCCACGAATGGCGGCTGCTGGTGCCCTGCCTGATCGGCTCGATGTCGGCCTACCTGCTCTCGGCGCTCGTGCTCAAGCGCTCGGTGCTCACCGAGCGAATCGCCCGGCGCGGCTTTCACCTCTCCGCCGAGTACGCCACCGACCCGTTGGAAATGCTGCTCGTCGCCGAGGTGATGCGCGAGGACCCGGTCGCCGCCGACGCGGACGAGCCGGTGCGGGCGTTGCTCGCGCGTGCCGACCTGCGCCGGCAGTGGCTCTATCCGGTGCTCGACGGTGCCGGCGCCCTCACCGGGGTGATCCCCCGCCACGCGCTCGCCGGCCGCGACGTCGACGAGGGCGCATCTGCCAGAGCGCTCACGGAGCCGCCGCGGCTCATCGCCCACCCCGACGAGACGCTCCGCATGCTCGCCCGGCGCATGGGCGAGCCGGGCGGCGCCACGAGCGCGATCGTGGTCGCTCGCGCAAATCCCACGCAGGTCGTCGGCCTCGTCACTGCCGAGGACCTGCTCAAGGCCCACGTCCGGGACCTCGCGTGGGAGCACGACCGCGAGCGCGTGCTGCGCCCGCGGCTGCCGGTACGTGCCCGCGCCCGCGACCGGGCGACCGAGCCGGTCGAGTAGCCACCGGACGCCGCGTCTGGCTCCGCGCTCGGTCCCGCGGCTGGCCCCCGCGCTCGGTCTCGCGGCTGGCCCCCGCGCTCGGTCCCGCGGCTGGCCCCGCGCTCGACCCTGCGTCTGGCCCCCGCGCTTGGCCCCGCGTGGCCCCGTGCTCGGCCGCACGACTGGTC
>CAXTTD010000096.1:0-5787 GCA_964246945.1 uncultured Solirubrobacteraceae bacterium
CCAGACCACCGGGATCTTCACCGAGACCGCCGGCGGGGTGACCACGGCGGTGCTCGCGAAGCTCGCCCGCCGCGGCGACATCGACCCCGACGAGCGCGTCGTGGTCTACATCACCGGCGAGGGACTCAAGACGCTCGACGCGGTGCGCGGGACGTTCACGGTGCGGGAGATCGACCCGACGCTCGAGTCGTTCGAGAGCTCCGAGGACCGCGTGGCGGCGTTCGCCTGACTCGCATAGGATTCGCTGCCTTATGCCAGTCAGCGTGAAGATCCCCACCCAGCTGCGAGAGGCGACCGATGGCGAGGCGACGGCCTCGGTCGACGGCAGCACCGTCGGCGAGGTGCTCGACGCCCTGTACGAGCGCTACGCCGAGCTGCGCAGCCGTATCGCCGAGGACAGCGGGCTACGGCGTTTCGTCAACGTCTACGTCGACGGCGAGGACATCCGCTTCCTCGACGTACTCGACACCGCGGTGAAGGACGGCGACGAGGTGACGATCCTGCCGGCCGTCGCCGGCGGCTGAGCGCCGGCGACGAAAGCGACGGACCGCCTCAGGCGGGCGCCGACTCCGGGGGCAGGGCGTCGACTTGTGCCGGCGGGGTGCCGGCACCGACACCCAGCCCGACGGGGCACGACACGCCCGTCGAGTGGTCCGGGCAGTACCCGAACGGGTTCTTCTGCAGGTACTGCTGGTGGTAGTCCTCGGCGTAGTAGAACCGGCCGGCGGGGGCGATCTCGGTGGTGATCTCCGGGTAGCCGGCGGCGGCGAGGCGCTCCCCGTAGGCGGCCTTCGAGGCCTCGGCGAGCTCGCGCTGGGCGTCGGTCTGCCAGTAGATGGCCGAGCGGTACTGGGTGCCGACGTCGTTGCCCTGGCGCATGCCGTCGGTGGGGTTGTGGTTCTCCCAGAACAGACGCAGCATCTCCGCGTAGGAGGTCTTCGCCGGATCGAACACGACGAGCACCGCCTCGGTCTGACCGGTCGAGCCGCTGCACACCTCCTCATACGACGGGTTCGGCGTGTAACCACCCGCGTAGCCGACCGCGGTGGTGTACACGCCGGGCGCCGCCCAGAACACCTTCTCGGCGCCCCAGAAGCAGCCCATCCCCACGACCAGCTGCTGGAAGCCCTCGGGGAACGGCGGGGTCATCGGCGTGCCGAGCACCACGTGGCGCTCGGCCACCGGCATCTCCCGTTCGCGGCCGGGCAACGCCCGCTCGGGATCGATCATCTTGGTCTTCTCGCGAAATCCGAACATGGAGAGGAGGTTAGTCGCGCCCCGTGGTTTTACGAACCGAGCCCCCATGCCGATAGGACCTGGCAGAATCCCACTCGATTTCCGTCCGATGAGCGATCCGACCCCTTCCCGCCCCGCGATCTCCCGTCGCCGACTGATCCTCGGCGCGCTCGCCGTGCTCGTGCCCGTGGTGCCGATCCTCGCCGTGCTGTTCCTCACCAGTGGCTCGGGATCCCACACCGCGACCGCCGCCAAGGTCCGCACCTCCGCGTTCACTCCGGTGACGCACTCGGCGCCGAAGTCCCGGGCGCCGGCGACCGCGCCGCGGCACCAGGCGGCCACGCCGCTCCCGGCCGGCCACGGCGCGCTCGTCGGCTTCCTCACCCGTTCCGAGGCGATCGCGGCCAGCCCCGGTGGCCGCCGCTACGCGACGCTGCCGCTCAAGACGAGTTTCGGCACGCCCGAGTCGGTGCTCGTGCGCCGGGTGCGCGGCCGCTGGCTCGGCGTGATCAACGTGGCGGCGGGCAACCACCATCTGGGCTGGATCACGAGCCGTCACGTCGAGCTCACCCGCGTGAACTGGAGCCTGCACGCGGTGCTCTCGCGCCACGAGCTGTACGTCTACCACGCCGGCCGCCTCACGCGCCGCTACCTGATCGCCGACGGCCGGCCGACCGCGCCGACCCCGACCGGGACCTACGCGGTCACCGACCGCCTCAGCACCGGCGACCCCGAGGGCTCATACGGCTGCTGCATCCTCGCCCTGTCGGCCAAGGCGCCGCACGCGATCTCCGACTGGGACGGCGGCAACCGGATCGCGATTCACTCCTACCCGATCACGAGCACGATCGGGCAGTCGGTGAGCCACGGCTGCATGCACGTCACCGACGCCGAAGGACGCTGGCTGCTCACCCACGTGCCGGTCGGCACGCCGGTGGTCATCTCAAGCGCCTAGCCCGGCTCCCGAGCGGTGCGGGGCATCTTTCGGGCGCTCAGCGCCCGTTTTATGCCCCAGCTGGCCTCGCGTATGGTGTGAGGCGCCCCGCGTCGGGTATTGCGCAGAGTGAGAGCCGACCGGAAGGAGGCGAGCGATGCCCCCGCGTGGAGTGAAACCCGGGACCAAGCGCGCCCGGCAGTACGACGAGGTCCGCCGCAGCGAGAAACGTCAGGGCGCGAGCGAGAGCCGTGCCGAGGAGATCGCCGCGCGGGTTGTCAACAAGGCGAAGGCCCGGGCGGGTGAGTCGCAGACGAGCTCGCGCACCTCGACGCAGGACATCTCCTCCGGCCGGCGCGGCGGTCTGCGTTCCGGGACCGACCGGGAGAAGGGCCGCACCCGCGACCAGCTGTACGCCGAGGCGAAGGATCTCGGGGTCGACGGGCGTTCGAAGATGAACAAGGCGCAGCTGCAGAAGGCGGTCGACGGCGCGAAGCGCTGAGTCGCGGACGGCCCGCTCAGATGCTGCGCGGCGGCTCGAGCTCGCCACTCACCCGGCGGATCTTCTCGATCGCCGCTCGCAGCAGCCGCGAGACCTGCATCTGCGAGGTCCCGATCCGCTTGGCGATCTCCGACTGGGTGAGGTCCTCCTCGAAGCGCAGGTGCAGCAGGCGCCGGTCGGCGTCCGACAGTGCGTCGACCCCCCGGGCGATCACCGTCATGTACTCGGCCCGCTCCAGACCCTCGTCCTCGATCCCGATCCTCGCCGCCGGGCTGAGCGACCCGCCCTCGTCGTCGTCGTCGGAGCCGCGGTCGATCGGGCTCGCGTGGCGTCCGTGATAGGCCTCGAGGGCGTCGAGCGTCTCCTCCTGCGTGGCTCCGAGCTCGGTCGCGAGCTCGGCGATCGACGGCGAGCGGCCGAGCCTCGCGGAGAGCTTGTCGGTCGCCGCCGCCAGGGCGAGCGCGCGCTCCTTGGTCCCCCGGGGGACGTGGACCGCCCAGCCGTTGTCGCGGAAGTAGCGCTTGAGCTCGCCGAGCATCGTTGGGGTGGCGAAGCTCGTGAACGCGAAGCCGCGATCGGGATCGAAGCGCTGGATCGCCTTCAGCAGGCCGACGTTGGCGACCTGCACGAGATCGTCGAGCGGCTCGCCGCGCGCGTGGTAGCGGCGGGCGACCGACCGCACGAGCGGCGCGTAGCGGATGACGAGCTCCTCGACGATCGCCGGGTCTCCGTCGGCGCGATGGCGCGCGAACAGCTCCGGCACGGCGAGTGCGCCCAGCGGCTCTCCGGCGCCGTGCTTCACCGCAGCGCCTCGATCCCACTCGAAATCCCCAGCCCACCGGGCACCCGTACCTCCGCCTTGGATCGTGATCGCGACGGTCTGCGGCGCTCGGTGGTCCGCTCGCTGCCTCCCCGCCGGGCCCTGCGGTGCGACGGGGGCGTGAGCGCGCACCCGGGCCAGGGGCCATGATACCGGCGGCGGGGAGGGTGAGCGCTCGGCGGGAAGATCCCCGGCGCCGTCGGACCTATTCTGCGGGCGGCGGATGCTCCGCCAGCCAGCCCGCGACCGCCTCGAGGTCCCGGACGAGGTGATCGAGCGCGCGCTCGCGGCGGTCGGGATCGGTGCGCAGGATCGCCGAGGGATGCGTGGTGAGGGTGACGAGCGGCGCGAGATCGGACTCCTGGGGCACCCCGCGGTCACGACCGATGCGAACCTGGGCACCGAGCAGCGCCTGGGCGGCGGTGGCGCCGAGCAGCACGAGCGCCTGGGGCGAGACGACGGCGAGCTCGGCCTCGAGCCACGGCCGGCAGGCGGTCACGTGGACACGCTCCGGGGTCTGATG
Source organism: uncultured Solirubrobacteraceae bacterium (assembly GCA_964246945.1). Taxonomy (GTDB): domain Bacteria; phylum Actinomycetota; class Thermoleophilia; order Solirubrobacterales; family Solirubrobacteraceae; genus Palsa-465. The sequence goes on from CAXTTD010000096.1 coordinate 4,016, forward strand.
GATGCGCCGCTGCCCCCGTCGGGTGAAGCGGAAGTGCTTGACCACGTTGGTCACGTAGGTGTCCTCGCGGGCGATCCCCGCGCGCTGCAGGGCGGTGTCGAGCACGCCGCCGGCGGGCCCCACGAAGGGATGTCCCTCGCGGTCCTCGCGGTCGCCCGGCTGCTCTCCGACCAGCATCAACCGGGCGTCCGGGCGGCCCTCGCCGATCACCGGCTGGGTCGCCTCCCGCCAGAGCTCGCAGGCCCGGCAGTCGGGGATCGCCTCGCTAAGACCGGCGAGCGTCGGGTTTTCCGGTACCGGGGCGAACGGCTGCTCGTCGAACAGGCTCACGTCGTCCCCCTACCCGCCGGCTCGCGGGCGACGCACGGGCCCTGCGCCGGATTATCCGTACAGATTGTCGAGCACCTCGGCGTAGCGGTCCGCGACCACGGCGCGCTTGACCTTGAGCGTGGGCGTGAGCTCGCCGTCCTCGATCGTCAGCTCGCGACGCAGGATCGCGAACCGCTTGATCTGCTCGACCGGGGCATAGCGGGCGTTGGCGGCGTCGAGCGTCTCCTGGAGCAGCTGGCGGACCTCCGCGTGGGCGACGAGCGTGGGCAGATCCTCGGGCAGGCCGCGCTCGCGCGCCCACGGCACGATCTCCTCGGCGTCGAGCGTGATCAGGACCACCGCATAGGGCCGACGGTCGCCGTGCATCACCGCCTGGGAGATGTACGGGGACTGGGTGAGGTCGTTCTCGAGGTTGGCCGGCGTGAGGTTCTTGCCCCCGGCGGTGATGATGATGTCCTTCTTGCGTCCGGTGATCGACAGGTACCCGTCGGTGTCCAGCGCGCCGAGGTCGCCGGTATGCAGCCAGCCGTCGACGACCGTCTCCGCGGTCGCCTCGGGGTTGCGCCAGTACTCGCGGAACACGGTCGGCCCGCGCAGGAGGATCTCGCCGTCGGCGTCGATCCGCACATCGATATCCGGCCACGCCCGGCCGACGGTGCCGAACCGGTAATGCTCGGGGGTGGAGATCGTACCCAGGGCGACCGTCTCGGTCATGCCCCACGCCTCGAGCACGTGCACGCCGCAGGCGTAGAAGAACTCGAGGATCTCCGGGGCGATCGGCGCCGCTCCCGAGAGCGCACGCTCCATGCGGCCACCGAACAGCGCGCGCACCCGGCCGTAGAGGGTCTCGTCGGCACGCTCGAACGCCGCCTGCAGCTCGGGGGGCACCGGCTCGCCGCGCTCGCGACAGCGGCGGACCTTCACTCCGACCGCCACGGCGCCGTCGAACCGAGCCCGGTCGGCGTCGTCGCCCGCGTCGCGGAGCTTCATCGCGGCGGTGTAGAGCTTCTCGAAGATCCGCGGCACCGACGGGAGATAGGTCGGGTGGGTGGCCGCAAGCTCGGGAAGGATCTGCGTCGTATCGCCGCCGTAGTAGATGAGCGCGGTGCCGAGCGAGAAGGCGGCATGCATGGTCGACTGCGCGTAGATGTGGGCGAGCGGGAGGAACAGGTAGCTCACCTCGTCCTCGCGCACCACCCCGAGCTCGCCGATCATCCGGCACGCGGCGAGGACGTTGGCGTGGGTGAGCACGACGCCCTTCGGGGGCCCCGTCGTCCCCGAGGTGTAGACGATCGTGTACGCGTCCTCGGCAGCGATCGCCGCCTGGCGGGCCTCGAGCCCGGCGCGGTCGCCTCCGGCGCCGCGCTGGCGCAGCGCCCCCAGCGCCCCCTCGCCGGCGTCGGCCTCGGCCGCGCGCCCGGGGGCGCGCGCCGGGCGCCCCC
>CAXTTD010000096.1:5797-10303 GCA_964246945.1 uncultured Solirubrobacteraceae bacterium
CGCACCGCTTCGATCTTGGCGACCTGGCCGGGGTTCTCGCAGATGACCGCGCGCGCCCCCGAGTCGCCGAGCACCCACTCGCATTCGCCCGGGGAGTTCGTCGGATACACCGGCACCACGACGCCGCCAGCGGCCGAGATCCCGTAGCTCGCGACGGTCCACTCCGGCCGGGTGTCGCACAGCAGCCCCACGCGCTCGCCGGGCGCCAGCCCGAGCGCGACCAGCCCGAACGCGACCTCCGCGATCGCCGCGCACGTCTGCGCGTAGGTCTCGCTACGCCACTCGCCGTCCTCGAGGCGACGCGATGCCTCCCGGCCGGCGAAGCGCTCGGCGGCGCGCGCGGGCAATGCTGCGATCGTCTCGACGCCGGTGCGGGCGGTTGCGCTGGTTCCACTCATCACTCTCTCCTCTGCGGTCAGGCGCCCGTCGTCGCGCGCCGTTGGATATTCCCACGTCGCGCGCCGCCCTGATATTTCCACGTCGCGAGCGCTCGCGACGCGTGCGGGCGAGCGCCTGAGCGTCCGCTGGGGTTCGAACGCGATGAGGCCGCATCAGGTCCGACACGTTCGCGTGTGAGGTATGCCCTGCGGCGCCGCGCGGCGTCCTCGGGCCCGGGATGAGGTCGCCCACGCCCGACCCGGGCCTGACCGCACCGGGATTCCCGGCCCGCTCACGCGCGGATGCAAGCCTGGTGGGCAGGTTCGGCATCCGGAATGCCGAGCCTGCCCGGTCGACGCTCACCGAGGCGCGAGTGGGCAGATATTCCGTCAGCGGAAAGTACGCCCGGCAGGATTTGAACCTGCGACCTTCCGCTCCGGAGGCGCGCCGCGAGACCGCGGTCGAGAGCGCGGATCACTTACAGATAGGCGTGCTTCGGTAGCTCTCCGAGGCGTCTCAGTCCTGGCAGATGAGCGTGGTTCAGCGGGGTTTGACGACGATTACGGCAGCCCTGCCGAATGGGGTGAGGACGAACCGCGACACAGGCACTCGCAATGGTTGGAATCTGGTACCGTCGCCAATTCTTGCGACGGGCCCGCATTCAGTTCAGGTCCACGACCGCCCTGTTGCTCACAGTCGGTAGCGTGCTGGTTAGCGGTTGCGCGATGTCTTCTTCTGCCAAGTCGGCACCGTCCTGCCATGTCATCTCGGTGGCGCAGGCATCACGCATGTTGCAGGAGCCGATCACTCTCATCAACTACAGCACCGTGTCGCACGCCTGCGACTACGAGGGCAACAAGCGCTATCCATTGAAATTGAATGGCCATTACGTCCTGTACTCGATCGGCGTGTTCCTCGAAAATCCATCGCATTTCGCGGGAGAACAGCGTGTCGTTGGCAAAGCGCTACGGCCTATCCCGAAGATCGGGCAGGCGTCCTTTGCCTTCGTCTATCCGCAGCTTTACCGGTGTAGTCTTAGCTTTATTGAGCGCGGCACCGAGTACTCGTTTGCGCTCAATACCGCTCGACCTCCCGCTCACGCTTGCCTGCCTCCGATGGTCGCGGTCGCCCGCCAAGTCGCTGCCTCCTGAAAGGCTCCGACGAGGTCTCATTTGAGCGTGTTGGGGGCTATCGCCCACGTTGTCGTCTGGGAGGACGCCGTCCAAAATCCCAGCCGCGGAGTCGATCGGCACCCGAAGAGGCCCCCAGGCATCCCCAGTCTCAGGGCGAGGACCCCTCGCTCTTCGTTGTCATCAGCAAGCAACGCCGTTATAGCCGCGGCTTGGGGGTTGGGAGAGAGCTCGGCGAAAAGCTGCGTCGACGCGACTCGGTTGCGAGCGCTGCCGATCGAGATCACTCGCAACGCTCTGGAGGTCACTGGGGCCTTCGGGCGTCCACGCTTTGATGATGTGGTCGGCTCCCGGCAGGTCGGCGCGCGTCGTAGTGAATTCCACTTTCTCCCCCCGGATCCATCCCGTCGACGGCCCAACGATGATCCAGCGATCGCCCACTCGGCCAGCTGCTCGTCCGGCCGCGTCACGCGTGAGCTTGGCGCGTGGCCCCTGCCTGCCCCAGACGGCCTTCTCCCAGCGCTTTAGCGCGTCGGTCACATCGGCTGGCAGCTTGTTCGTCAGCCGCCGCACGATCTGATCGTCGGTGAACCCGGCGTTGGCAAGATGCGGGACGCCGTGCCGCGCTGATGCGTCTTCTCCCAGACGACCGAAGGGCGGCCGCGATTTCCTCTACCCCCAGAGGCGCTCGTTGCAGATGCCGAGATGTCCTCTTCACGCAAAGTCACTCCATCATTGTCTGCGTCCGTCCGGACGCCACTGCTGACAGCCGACGAGGTGGCCGCCGAGCTTCGAGTCACGACACGGACTGTGCGGAGACGGGCCCAGCACGGACTGCTTGAGCCGGTGCGGCTCGGCGGACGACTCGTCCGTTACACGCCCACCTCCGTCGACGCCCTCACTCACCCGAGTGAAGGTCTCGTTGAAGACGACGAGCGCGGGATCAGCGCGCTCGAAGTCACAGCTTCCGCGGGGGATGGCCGCGGTAATGCCGAATCCTCACGACAGCACCACCCGGCTCACCGTCGAGCAGCAAGTGAGCACCGTGCGCCCGCCGTCGCGACCGTCTGCGTCGGCATCCTGCGCGAGATCGAGGCCGCCATCGCCCCCGGACTCACCCCCGAGGAGCGCGAGCTGCGGTGCAGCCCGCTGCGACGGGCAATCGAGGACTTGATCGACGTGGCGCGCCGGCGATCGGAACCGCTATGAGCGCCACGGCGGCCATCGAGTCGATCCCTCAGGCCGACGCGTTGCGTTTGCAGCTCGCGATGATCGTCGGGAACGAGCCCGCGACCAGTCGGATCGAGGCACGGTGGTGCAACGCGTCCGGACGGATGAGCCGCCGGTGGTTCGGCGTCCTGGAGCTTGACCGGGCGGTGAGCGCACTTCGCAACCTCCGGCAGATCGGTGACGTGTTCATCGGTGTTGCGCCTCGCGTCCGCGATGGCGGAAAGGCGAGCGATGTCGAGCGCGCCTGGTGTCTCTGGTGTGACCTTGACAGCCGCGAGGCACTGGATCGCCTGGCCAGCTTCAAGCCAGGGCCGTCGATCGTCATCGAGACCAGCGGAGACCACGCGCACGTCTACTGGCAGATCAACCGTCCTCCGTCCGGGGACTGGGCGCAGCGCGCCAACCGCCGCTTGGCGTTGGCGCTCGCGGGCGACGCCGCGTCGACTGACCCTGCACGTGTTTTGCGCGCTGCCGGGTCGCTGAACTGGAAGCACGAGCGGGCGCGGCCGGTCATCTGCACCCGCCTCGAGCTCGACGCCTACACCGCCGCCGACGTCGTGGCTGAACTTCCCGACGACCCGAGGTTACCAGCGCAGGTCGCGGCCGGTCGTCCTGCCGGCTCGCAGCTCGGGCCGGACGCTCGACGCGCTCGTGGCGTTCGTGCAAGGCGCGCAGCAGGGCGAACGTAACGCCAGGCTTTTCTGGGCTGCGGCCCGCGCCGGTGAGCACATCCCAGCCGGGCTCTTGACGCCGAGACGGCCACGTGCGCGCTGCGCGACGCCGCGCTCGCGGTCGGCCTCGACGACACCGAGATCGATGCCACGATCCGCTCAGGACGTGACCGGCGGTACGACAGGCGAGCCGCATCATGAGCTACGAGTGGACGCCTGAGGACGGTGCCGCGTTTCGCGCTGCGATCGACGGCGACACAACGCCTGCGGAGCCCGAGATGACCGCAGCGCACGAGACCGACTCGGCAACGCGACCAAGTTCGCCGCCGAGCACGCCGCTCGTCTGCGATACGTCCGCGAGCGGCGCATGTGGCTCGCTTGGGACGGCGTCCGATGGCGACGCGACGCGACCGGCAACGCCGACCGCGCTGCCAAGCAGACCGTCCGCCAGATGCTCGTCGCTGCCGCCGAGATCGACGATGACGACCAGAGAAAGCACGCCGTCAAGTAGGCGCTCTCCTCACACGCCGACCTCCCCGGGACTCTCGTCTGGGCCGTCTCAGGATGCCTCGACTACGCCGGTGAGGCAGTAGCCGACGAACCGGCGTACGAACTCAACTGCCTTGGGCTTCAGGATCACGTCGGGCGACGGCGGAACTGGCGTGCAAGCACGCGTGATCAGCGAGTCAAGATCAGCTCGGCGGACACGATATGCAGGCGAACCTCTGCCGCCTCGCACTCGGACGTTCGTCAGCTCGCCAGTCGAGTGCAGGCGCATTACCTCACCACCTCGGATCGCGAGCCGGCGCCGGCAGTCCGTAGCGGTGAGCGTGTAGCCCAGGCGCTTGGCTTCGGCGAGGGCAGCGGGGGCAGCCGCCCTCGCCGCGGCAGCGTCTTCGGGGTCAGGATTGACGGACAAGATCACCGTCGGCAATTATTCCGCGTAGGCCGGACCGACTCGAGCGCGATGCGCACCTGGGTTCCCCAAGCCCGAGGACCAACAGCACGCGGAGGCTCGGCGCGGATGTCGGCGTCGCCGTGACTGCTGGTCCGACCGTGCCGCCGTGGCTGATCGGACTGTTGTGCCGAGCCGCTAG
>CAXTTD010000097.1:0-10274 GCA_964246945.1 uncultured Solirubrobacteraceae bacterium
GCTCCTGAGCTCATCGGGAGGGTGGGAAGAGCGAGCGGCGTGGGCGGCGGCTTGTTCGGGTTGATGACTACGAAGCCGCCGCCGAGGCGGTTCTCGCTCCAGTCTATGGTGGCGCCGCGCAGTTTCTCGGTGCTGTCCTCGGCCACCATGATGGCCAGATCGCCCTCGTGCTGCACGGTATCGCTGGCGGGGACGTTGGCGACTGGTTCGAGTGACAGCGCGCAGACGTACTCCCCATTGGCTTCGCCGGTGATCCGTACGGATAGCCCGCGATCGCTCGGGTCAGAATCGGTGGCGCGGAAGTCGCGGACGCGCTGAAGGGCCGATGCTGTGATGGCGAGCAGAGCGGGGGCTGGGTTGGCCATCGATCTACGATAACGGCTTGGACCGCGTGCTCCTGATCCTGCCGTCAGCCACCTACCGGGCGCCGGACTTCCTGGCGGCCGCGCGGGAGCTTGGCGTCGTTGTCACGGTGGCGTCCGAGCGCCGGGCGGCGATGTCGGCGGCGATGGGCGAGCGTGCGCTGACCCTGCGCCTGTCAGACCCGGCGATAGCGGCCGAGCAGATCGCGCAGCGTGCTCGGGATACCCCGTTTGCCGCGGTCGTGGGCGTCGACGATCAGGGCGTGATGGCCGCCGCGCTGGGCGCTGAGCGCCTCGGGCTGCCTCACAACCCGCCCAGTGCCGTTGCTCGTACGCGTGATAAGGCGGCGATGCGCCGGGCGCTCGCGAAGGCGGGCGTCGCGCAGCCGCGCTTCGCTCTGCTGCCCTGCGGAGCCGACGTCGCGGTCGTGGTGCGCGACGTGGGCCTTCCGTGCGTCATTAAGCCGCTGGGGTTGTCGGGCAGCCGGGGGGTGATCCGCGCCGACGACGCCGAGCAGGCGCGGTCGGTCGCGGAACGCGTTCGGGGCATCCAGGTGGCCGCACAGCGGTCCGCTGGGGCGCCGCTGCTGGTGGAGAGCTATCTGCCGGGCGTGGAGGTGGCGGTCGAGGGACTGCTGCGCTCCGGTCGGCTCGAGGTCCTGGCGATCTTCGACAAGCCCGATCCGCTGGAGGGTCCGTACTTCGAGGAGACGCTGTACGTGACCCCATCGCGGCTGCCCGCCGCGGTCCTGGCCGAGGTCGAGGCGGTGACCGCCGGCGCGGCACGCGCGCTGGGCCTGCGGGAGGGTCCGATCCATGCCGAGCTGCGGGTCGACGGCGACCGGGTGAGCGTCTTGGAGCTCGCGGCTCGGTCGATCGGCGGCCTGTGCTCACGCGCGCTGCGCTTCGGCGCCGGCGTCAGCCTTGAGCAGGTGATCCTGCGCCACGCCCTGGGCCGGGGGCTCGATGATGTGGCGCGTGAGTCGACCGCTGCCGGGGTGATGATGATCCCGATCCCCGGAGCGGGCGTGCTGCGCGCGGTGGACGGACAGGCGGATGCCCGGGCCGTGCCGGGCATCGGCGGGCTGGAGATCACGATCGCCCAGGGTCGTCCCGTGTTGCCGCTGCCCGACGGGGATCGCTACCTGGGCTTTGTGTTCGCGCGCGCGGCGAGCCCCGACGCCGCCGAGCGGTCCCTGCGCGCCGCGCACGGCCGACTGCGGATCCGAATCGAACCGCATGCGCCCGCGCCGGCCGGCGCGCGCTAGCGTCGGGTCGGCGTGCGCGTTCTGCTGATCTCGACCTACGAGCTGGGTCATCAGCCGTTGCACGTCGCTTCCCCGGCGGCGGCGCTGCGCCGTGCCGGGCACGAGGTTCGCTGTCTCGATCTCAGCGTCCAGCCGTGGGACCCCGAGGCGGTGCAGTGGACCCAGGCGGTCGCCTTCTCGGTACCGATGCACACCGCGATGCGTCTGGCGCTCAGCGCGGGGCGCCGAGTGCGCGGCGACCATCCTGGGCTGCCGATCTGCTTCTACGGGCTCTATGCGACGGTCAGCCGCGAGCTGGTGGAGCGAGAGCTCAGTGCGCGGGTGATCGCCGGGGAGTATGAGCCGGCGCTCATCGCCTGGGTAGACGAGCTGGCGACCCCCCAGCCGGGGGCCGTGGCCGGCGACCGGACGGTCATCCACCTGGAGCGCGGCAGCTTTGACCCGCCGGCGCGGGAGTTGCTCCCCGGACTGGAGAGCTACGCTCGCCTGGCGGTGGGCGGGGAGGAGCGGCTGGTCGGCTATGTGGAGGCCAGCCACGGGTGCGTGCATCGCTGCCGGCACTGCCCGGTCCCCGCGGTCTATGACGGGCGCATCCGCATCGTGCCGGCCGAGACCGTGCTGGAAGACGTCGAGCGCCTTGTGGGCATGGGAGCGCGCCACGTCACGTTCGGCGATCCCGACTTTCTCAATGGCTGGCGCCACTCCCTGGAGATCGTGCGCGCCGTGCACGAACGCTTTCCGGAGCTCACCTTCGACTGCACGACGAAGGTCGAGCACGTGCTCGAGCGCGCTGGAGTGTGGGAGGAGATGGCTGCCTCGGGGTGCCTGTTCATCGTCTGCGCGCTTGAGAGCGTCAACGACGAGATCCTCGTCCGCCTCGACAAGGGCCACACGACCGCTGAGGCAGTGCTCGCGATCAAGCTGTTACGCGAGCACGGAATCGAGGTCCGACCCTCGTTCATGCCCTTCACGCCGTGGACGACGCCGCGTGACGTGCTGGAGATCATCGACTTCGTCGCCGCGCACGACCTCGTGGCCAACGTCGACCCGGTCCAGCTCACGATCCGGCTGCTCGTGCCCGAGGGTTCGCTGCTGCTCAAGCGTCAGGACCTGCGCGAGCATCTCGGTCCCTACGAGCCCGAGCGCCTCAGCTACCCATGGCGATCCGCTGACCTCGCAGCCGACGAGCTGCAGGGCCGCCTCAACGCGCTCGTCCAGCAGAGCGCCGCCGCGCAGGAGCCGGCGGGCCTGACGTTCGCGCGCATCCGCGCCGCGGTACGCGAGGCGACCGGCGAGCCGGCCGTCCCCGAGCCCGAGCCGATACTCCTGGGATCAAGCGAGGACAGGCCTCGGCTGACCGAGCCGTGGTTCTGCTGCGCGGAGCCCACCGAGGACCAGTTCGGCCCTCTTACAGCGTGATCACGTGGTCCGGCGGGTTGCCCGCCAGCGCCGCGTAGAGGTCAGGAAAGCAACCCACCCGCACGCCCGCGACCGTATCCCTCGGCCGCGCCGCCCCGATCTCCCCGTCGGCCAGGAAGCGCTCCAGCGCGCACTGGTCGCAGAGCATCAACAGCATCCCCTGCTCGGCGGCCACTTTCCCGAGCCGCTCGCCCACCGGATCACCCGCCCGCAGCACAAACGTGTTGTCATCAAAGAAAAACATCCCGACGACCTCGACGCGGTGCGTGCCCTGCTCCAGCTGCGGAAGGATCATCTTCCCCAGCTTGTAGCTGGCCGTGTGACCGGAGGTGGAGAACACGTAGGCGACCTTCATCGCGGCAGAGGCTAGTCAGTATGGACGCGGTGAGACTGCCCCTGCTGGTTGCAGGTTCACGGGTTCGCCTCGGCGGTGATAGGGCCGGTTCGGCCAGAGCCGCATACAACAGAGGACCAGCCACGCCTGACGTGATCTCTCGCGCGCCTGCTGATGTGCGTCTATAGGTCGCTCTTGACGTGGACAAGTTCTCGATCGTCGCGGCGGTGGTGCCGTCGGCTGGCGGGTCGCCTGAGGTCAAAGACTCGCACGCAACCCGAAAGCCCTTCGAACCGATCGTGAACAGCGATGGCTCGTCAGCCAACCGCGCTTCCAACCAGTCCCCGACGCCAGGCTCCGAAAACGGCAAGCCGCGATAACGGGCGGGTTATCTTCGTGACTGCGTCTTGAACAGCATCACCGCAGATTCTGCCTGCGAGGTTCGCGAGACGCATAGAGCTGCCACTTCGTCGCCGATTGGGTAGCGCTGGCGTGGCTCCTGCTCCGCGGTTCGGATTGCCCACCGGGGAAGCGGCCGACGCCCTGACCTGGGTCGGTAGTCAGCGTACGATGGTCCTCGTCATGGATGAGGGAACGAGCCGGACTGAGCTTGACCCGGATCACGGCGAGAGGTTCCTGGGCGTGCGGCGGACGCTGGGCGTCACCAGCTTCGGGATCACCCAGATGGTTCTCCAGCCGGGACAGCGGATGCGTATCCATCGCCACCAGCGTCAGGAGGAGGTCTACCTCGTGCTTGAGGGACGCTCACGGTCGCGATCGAGGGCGAAGAGACCGAGCTCGGCCGCGGTGAGCTGATGCGCGTCGCGCCCGGCATCCGGCGCCAGCTGATGAACTACGGGCCCGGACGGGTGCTACTCGTTGCCTCGGGCGGTGCCGGAGAGCATGACGGTCATGACGCCTGAGGCGTTTAGAGCGTGGGGGACGAACCGGCCGCTGACCCAAGGACGTGCCGCTGCCCGAGGATCTCGCACCGCACGACCGGCGCTCGTAGCCGACTCTCGCAGACCTGGCCAGACGCCCCGACGCAGCACCGGACGCGCGCTCACTCGGCCAGCCGGCCGACCTGTCCTGGTCGGGGCGGGGTACTCACTCTGGAACCATCTCAACCGTCTCGGCGGCCGACAAGTCGCTTCCGCAAAGCCGTCGCTGGGGTGCTCTGGCGAGGGCTGCCGCCTCGCGGCCCCGTTGGCCTGAAGCGGCAGCTCCGCGTTGGTCGGCTACAGGTTTAGGCCGACGGTCATCGGAATGGTCGGTGCGCGGCGGGTGCGGACGGCGTCGATGATCTCGATCGGGTCGATCCCTTGCAGGTAGGTCGAGGTCGTCCCGAGGTCGGTGTGTCCGAGCTGGCGTTGGATGATGTTGACCGCGACCCCCTCTCGGGCGAGCTCGACGGCGTGGGCGTGTCTGAGCCGATGCGGCGCAAAGCGACGTCTGACCCCAGCCGCGGCCGCCAAGTCGCGTAGCTCCGCGCGAGCGGCGGTCGGCGCCCAGCGTCGTCCTCGGGTCTGCCCGTCGATGACGCAGAACAGCGGCCCGGGCGGCAACAGCACCCGGTGGAGCTGCCAAGCAGCCAGCTGAGCAAAGCCGAACGGGTCCATCCCGGCCTCGCGGCGCTTGTCGCCCTTGCCGTGGCGCACCAGCACCGAGCCGCGGGTGGGGTCGATGTCAGTCTCGGCCAGAGCAAGCGCTTCGGAGATCCGCAGGCCACCGCGCCAGAGCACCGCGATCAACGCTCGGACGCGGAGGCCGTGGCGGTCATGGCCGGCCTGGCGCATCACTTGCACGATCTCCTCAGGTCGCGGTGGATCGGGCGGGTGTTCCATCCCCTTGTTGCGGGGCGCGCGGCCGGCCAAGAAGCCGGGGAGTGTTACCGGTGAGCGCCGCCTACCGGCGGCGTCGAGCAGGGTCGTGGCATCGGACATGAGGTCCTCCCGGGCAAGGCGCCCCGGCCAGTCCAGGACGCAGTGCTCGCGATCCTCGATAACACCCGTCACCGCTGCTTCGCCTCGCTGCATTATCAAAGCGGCAGCTCAGCGACTCGCTCCCGTCTTCGTGGAAGGAGGACTGCCGTTGGCTGTGTGTTTGGGTACGTGGGGTTGCTCGAGCCATGGCCGGCGGTCGCCGAGTGGCGGGGAGAGCTACGAGGCCGTGCGTGGGGAGCGGATCGGGGTCGACGGGGACGTCGTGGAGCCGGCGCGCCGCCGGGATCCGAGTCGAACACCTGAGCGCCGGGTCAAACGGCCCTCGCCGGTTTGTGGCTTTGCTCTCGGATCCGCCTGATCGCTCGCGGCGCTGCGGCGACCCCGGCGAGGGTCAGGCCGGCGAGGGCGAACAGCCACGCATAGCCGGCGTATCCGTGGTAGCGGAAGCGGACGTGATCGGTGCCCGCCGGGACCTCGACGCCGAGGAGGGCGGGGGCCACCATCTGGACCGGGCGTCGCCGGCCGTTCACGATGGACGCCCACCCGGGGTCCTCGGAGGCGCTCAGCACGACGATCCCGGGGGCGTGCATCCGCACCGTGGCCGTGGCGGTGCCGTTCCCGAGCGCGGTGCGCTCGTGGCTCACCACGCCGACGACACTTCGGCCGGGTGCGGCGGGCAGCCGTTGATCGCCGCTGCCGGCACCCGTGCCGTAGTGGACAAGCAGGTAAACGCCGTGATTGGTCAGGCCGGATTCGAGCAGGGGAACGCTGCGGGCGCCGAGGTTTGTCCGGTTCGCCGTGATCGCGCCGAGCACGCGGCCGGTCTGCACGTAGCCGGTGCCGCTCACGGTCCAGAGCCGGTAGGCACCCGAACGGATCGCCGGTCGGGCGCTGACCGGCGGTCTCATCCGGACCGGCAGGATGAGGTAGCGGATCCCGAACAGCCGATAGTCCGAAGGGTCACGCTCGTTGAACGCGGCCTCGGGATCGGTCATGAGTGACGCGGTGCGCAACGTGTAGCCGACCTCGTCGACGTCCCGGCTCTCCAGGTACTTGAACACGGGCACCTCGCCGACTGTGAAGTTCGCCCCCCAGTTCGTCGGCAACCCGGCGTAGGTGCGTCCGCCGCCGTCGCGTCTGATCACGGCGAGGAGGCGATCGAGCTGGGCGCCCTGGACGGCGTCGGCATGGCGCTGGGCCGTGATCGCCTCTGCGTCGCGTCGGTCGAACGCGCCGAGTTCTCGCCAGGCCGGCATGAGAACGACGATCGCGGCGAGAAGCCCGGCCATCACCGAGCGGCGGGGCGAGAACCAGTGCGTCAGATCGCCCAGCCCACGCGCGACCGTCGCCCCCAGCCATCCGGCACCGCGACCGGCGAGCAGCAAAGCGGCGAGCTGCACCCCCATCATGAAGCGGCGAAAGAAGAGATCGGCGCTGCCCGGGACGAGGTTGACGAGCGGGCCGAATGTAGTGCGACCGAAGGCAAGCAGCAGGCACACGCCAAGGGCGATGAGCAAGGCCCGCCCGTCGGCGTCCGCGGACCAGGCCAGCCAGGCCAGAGCGAACCCGACTGCGGCGAAGACGGTGATCACCGGCAGGCGGCCGTGGTCCAGGAGCCCACCGGAGACCAGCCAGCCCAACACGGTCCGGGCGCCGTAGCCATTCACTAATCCGGTGCCCTGAAAGGACTCATTGATCGCTGCCCATCGTCGTTGCTCCAGCAGCGGAACGATCACCCAGGCCGAGGCGAGCAGAGACCCGACCAGGAGAACCGCTGCCCGCCGCAGCCGGGTGCGGAGCGGCCGGCCGGCCACGAGGGGCCAGGGGAGCAGAACCGAGAGCGCCAGGTAGCCGGTCTCGAAGTGAAGCGCGACCGTGAGCGCCGTGAGGAGGACCGCTCGCCCATAACCGCGTCCGTCGCGCAGCGCCCGCCAACTCAGGCCCCAGGCCAAGGGCAGCGTCCACGACGCCCACAGCTGGGTCCACACTCCGTAGCCGGTCCAGACGTAGGCGTGCTGCTCGTAGCCCACCCCGGTGGCACTGACCAGGAACGGGGCCATGGCGGCCGACGCGCCCGCCGCTGCTCGGCTCGCCCCAAACAGACGAGCCGACCCGTAGACGCTGATCGGCCAGCTCGCCAAGAGCAGGTAGAGCGACCAGCGAAACGCGACGTCGGGGCCGACGAGGAGACCGATCGCCCCGGCGACCATCGCCGGCAGGCTTTGGTAGTGCAGGAACTGCGGAGAGCCCTCGCCGAGGAAAGGGAACCAGCTCGTGAGGGGAAGGTGGCCCGCGCGCAGCTGCGCGGTGGCGAAGCGCACCATCTGCTCGTGCAGCGTGCTGTCGTTCAGGTAGCTGACCCCTTGGGTGAGCGCCCGCAGGCTCACGAGGTTCCAGATGACCGCGGCGCAGAGGAGCAGCCAGGGTGAGGCGGCAAGGGCCCAGTCCCCGCTCCCTCGCGGGGACCGGGCCCTCGACCAGCCTGCGGTCAGCGCCCGCACCGGCCGAGCGCCGACCGCCGTCATCGGCTCAGCTGTTGCCCGCGCTGCCGGTGTTGCCCGCGCCGGCGTCACTCGCCACGCAGCGGTCGAGGTGGAAGGATCCCTCGGCCGTGTTACCGGCGCTCTGACCTGCGCCGATCACTTGCGTGCCGTTCGTGCCCTCGAGGACCTTGATAGTCGGCCCTGACGTTCCCGGCGCCGCTGAGCAGGTGACCGCTCCCGCCACGCTGGCCGGTCCCGTCGCGTTGTAGATGGTGATCTGCTCACCCGTCCCCATCGCGGCGAGCTTGGCATTCACCTGTTCGATGGTCCGCTGCTGCGCGTTTGTGTAGTTCAGCTGGACCAACACTGAGTTGCCGTTGTTGCTCGTCGTGACGGCAAAGGCCGCACGGGCCGCAGCCCCGCCGGCGCCAAGCGCGAGCACGAGACCCGCGGCGACACCCGCCACGCTGAGCGTGCCGCCGGCCATGATGCGTGGGCGCCTAAGCAGGGCGGCGCGGCGGGGGGGATCGGCCTGCGGTCGGTCGGACTGGGCAAGGGTGGGGCCGTGGTCGTGCATGAGATCACTCCAGAGATTGTCGGTGAACCTAGACATGGTTGAGGTGCTCCTTTCTGAGCCGCGATCGGGCCCTGGACAATCGTTGACGAAAGGCGACCCGGGAGACGCCGAGGGCCAGCGCCGCCTCCTTGGGTGACAGGCCCTCCAAGTCAACGAGCTCGACCGCCGCACGCTCGAGTTCAGGCAGCTGGGCGCAACGCCGCAAGAGCGCCGCGCCCTCGCGCTGAGCATCGATTCGTCCGGCGAGCTCGTCGAGTTCGTCGAGGTCGAGCGGCCGGCGGCCGCCAAGCCGGGTGACCGCGTCCTGACCGTTCGCCGACTGTTCGCAGTGGCGGGCGAACACCCGCGCCGCAATTCCAAACAGCCACGCCCGGTCTGATCCCCGTCGGGGGTCAAAGCAGACGAACCCGTCGACCGCCCGAACGAAGGTTTCCGAGGTGAGGTCGGCAACCGTCTGCGGCTCCCGGCAACGTCGCGCGAAGTAGCCCATGAGGACCTCGACGTTGCGCACGTACATCTGCTCGAACGCGTCGAGCGATGCGCTGACCGGCCGCTCGCCCGGGTACCTCCGCACGGCGGCCGGTTGCGCTCGCGCCGTCCTCATCTGTCTGGTCGCTGTCTCGGTGCTCATGCCCTTAGGTTGCGCTTCTGGCTCTCAGCTGTGACATCGTTGCCCACGACGAGACCAGGCGACGCGCCCGTGCGAGGACCGGGCGTCTTGGCGTAGCTGCTGCTCTCACTGCGGGGCAGCAGAGCGGCAGCCCCGCCGCACTCAGGGCACGTCACGCCCGCCTTCAGCAATGGCCGGCTCCTGCTGTGTCGCCGGGCCGCGTGTGAGCGTCGCTGCTGTCTCGCCGCCGGCCGCCCCCAGAGGAGCATTCCGGCAAAAGCGCTGCCGATTCGTGACAGCGGCAGTCTCATCTCCTCTGAGCGCCCAGGCCTTCTCGTCGATCCCGGACGCCGAAAGGCTCGTTACCCGTTGATAACGAAGCGGGACGATGCCGTGGTGTCGCCGAGCCACAGGTAGACGGCGAGGAGCGGGGTGGCTTCAGTCGTGATCCCGTGCGGTTGCTCGGGCTGATGATGAATGAGAGATCCTGCTCGGCGAACGCGGTCTGGGTCCCGATTGCCAGAGCTCCACCGCGCGCTCGTCAAAGGCAGGTAGATCTCCTCGGCGGGGTGAGCGTGAGGGGGATAGGCATGGAAGGGACCGAGGAGCAGTAGGCCCAATCGAATGTCGGCTTCCGGCGTTTCCAGCAGCGGCGCCAGTCTCGCCGGTCCGAGGAGCGTTGTATGGGCGTAGTGGTCGAGAAAGCCGTCATAGGGCGGCGCCGAAACGTACCTTTCGGTCTGACTCCAATGGAGCTGGTGGGCGAGAGTCGCGAGGCCGACCGCGAGATCTGTGTCTGGTCCCGCCTGGCTCGCGGTCAAGGCGCCGGCGAAGTGCCGAGTCGCCGCGGCGCGTCCCTGCTCAGCCGGCCTTGAATCGACCTGCAGTTCGACAGGACCGGCGCTTTGGGGGCTTTGCGTTGCCGAATCCAAAGCACGAGCGAGCCTCGCTGCGTGTCGGTCGAAATCCCGCTCGCGGAGGACGCCGACGATGTCGGTGACGACGGTGACCGCGCCCCCGGCGTGCGTCGCATGTTGCATCAAGGCGCTGCCAGCCCGGGCCACTCACTGCACCATAGAGCTGTGTTCGTTCCTATGGACGCGGCTCAGGGCCCAGCGGATCACGTCGGTGCTGACACGAGCCCTCCGACCTCAGAACCACCCGGCGGCCAGAACAGGCTGCTGCGTCGTCGCCGACCCAGGTCTGACCGCCGTCGCTGCTGCTCTCGCGGGCGGGCGCCCAGGTGGAGCAGTCCGGCAAGACGCTCCCTCATTCGTG
>CAXTTD010000098.1:0-9679 GCA_964246945.1 uncultured Solirubrobacteraceae bacterium
CCCGCGCACCGGTCCGTGACGTCCCGCTCGCCACCCGCCTGCGGCCGACGACCCTCGACGAGCTGGTCGGGCAGCAGCGGCTGCTCGAGCACGGCTCGGCGCTGCGCCGGGCGATCGAGGAGGGCCGCCCGCACTCGATGATCCTGCACGGTCCGCCGGGCAGCGGCAAGACCACGCTGGCCCGGCTCGTGGCGAGCGCTTCGGACGCGGCGTTCGAGGAGGAGAGCGCCGTCGAGGCCGGCCGCGCCGAGGTCCGCGCGGTGCTTGAGCGCGCCCGCGAGCGCCTGAGGATGAGCGGCCGTCGCACGGTGTTCTTCCTCGACGAGATCCACCGCTTCAACAAGGCGCAGCAGGACGCCCTGCTGCCCGCGGTCGAGGACGGGCTCATCGCCCTCATCGGCGCGACGACCGAGAACCCGTATTTCAGCGTCAACTCGGCGCTCATCTCGCGCTCGCGGTTGTATGAGCTCGACGCGCTCGGACCGCAGGACGTCCGCGTCCTGCTCGAGCGGGCGATCGAACGGGGCTACTGCGGACCGCCGGGCCGCGTCGAGGCGGCAGCGCTCGAGTTCCTCGCCGAGCGCTCCGGCGGAGACGCCCGCTCGGCGCTCAACGCGCTGGAGCTCGCCGCCGAGGCCGCCGGGGACGAGACGGAGCCGGTCACCCTGCACCACGCCGAGGACGCGATGCAGCGCCGCGCGCTGCAGTACGACCGCCAGGCCGACAACCACTACGACACGATCTCGGCGTGGATCAAGGCGACGCGCGGCTCGGACCCCGACGCCTCGCTCTACTACCTCGCGGTGATGCTCGAGGGCGGAGAGGACCCGCGGTTCATCGTGCGCCGGATGGTGATCCTCGCCTCCGAGGATGTCGGCAACGCCGATCCGCAGGCGCTCGGGATCGCCACCGCGGCCGCCGCCGCAGTCGAGCACGTCGGCCTGCCCGAGGCGCAGTTCGCGCTCGCCCAGACCGCGATCTACCTTTCGCTGGCCCCGAAGTCCGACGCGGCCAAGCGCGCGATCGGCGCCGCCCGCGGCTACGTGCGCGAGCGGGGCGCCCACCCGCCGCCTGGCTATCTGCGCTCGAATTCGAACCCCGCCCACCACGAGGGCGACTACGACTACCCCCACGACCGGCCCGGGCACGTCTCCGCCCAGGAGCTGATGCCCGCGCCGGCCGCCGGCGAGCGTTTCTATACGCCCGACGACGCCGAGTCCGCCCCACGCGAGCGCCTGGCAGAGATCCGTCGCGCCCGGGCGGGGGATGCCGACGCGGGCATAAAGAAGGCGTAAACAAAGAGCGACTAGGCTCCATTCACGATGAGCGCCCTCGATCATCGAATCCCGCTCGAACCCGCGATCGTGCTGGCTGACGGCACCGCAGTGTCGGTGCGTCCCGCCCGACCGCGCGACCTCGACGCGGTCCATTCGCTCGCCGTCCGCGAGGGAGTCTTCTGCGACGAGCTCGAGCTCGCCCGGCTGCTGCGCTCGGACCCCGCCGAGCGGCTCGTCCTATGCGCGACCACGCACGACGAGACCGGCGAGACGGTGATCGGAATCGGGGTCATCGAACTCCGGCAGGCGGTCACCATGCCCTCGCTCGTCCTCGTCGACCCCGTGCACGGCAGCCGGCTCGCCGGCTGGCTCGTCGCGGGGCTGCTCGAGTGCGCGGGCGCCGCCGCGTAGCCGTGCGGACGACCTGCGGGCAAACGGCCCGTGCGGGCGTCGCCCCGTACTACGCTTGATCCATGCCCGCCCAGGCCTACGCCGGCAAGGAATGCGTCTGTCAGTTTCGCAAGGGGATCTGCGATCAGTCGTGCGTCCAGGGCATGCTCGAGACCCCGTTCTACATCGCGTGCCTGAAGCTCACCGGCCGGCGCTGCCTCGTGGTGGGCGGCGGCGACGTCGGCCTCGAGAAGGTCGAGGGGCTGCTCGCGTGTGACGCGGACGTGCAGCTCGTCGCGCCCGACGTCCATCCGGCGCTGCAGGAGCTCGCCTCTGAGGGGTCGATCACCTGGACGCGGCGCGCGTACGCGCCGACCGACCTCGAGGGCTGCCTGATCGCGATCGCCGCGACCGACGACACCGAGGTGAACATCCAGGTCTACAACGACGCCGAGCAGCGCGCGATGCTCGTCAACGTCGTCGACGTTCCGCCGCTGTGCAACTTCATCCTGCCGGCGATCGTCCGCACCGGCCCGCTCGCGGTCGCCATCTCCACCGCCGGAGCCTCCCCGGCGCTTGCCAAGCGGATGAAGCGCGAGATCTCCGAGCTGTTCGGCGACGCCTACGCCGAGCTCGCGGTGATGCTCAACGACGTGCGCGGCTGGGCCAAGGGCACGCTGCCCACCTACCAGGACCGCAAGGTGTTCTTCGAGGAGATCGTCGGCGGCGATCCCGACCCGATCGAGCTGCTGCGCGCAGGCAACGCCAACTGCGTGCGCGCGCTCATCGAGGCCGCCCAGCACGTCCACGCTCCCGCGTGAGCGACTCCCCCGGGGGGCTCACCCACCTCGACCGCGCCGGCCGCGCGCGCATGGTCGACGTGGGCGAGAAGCCGCCCGCTGCGCGTCGCGCAGTCGCTCGCGCGATCGTGCACGTCTCGCCCGAGACGGCGGCGCTTGTCGCCGCCGGCGACGCGCCCAAGGGCGATGTCATCGCCACCGCACGGATCGCCGGGATCCAGGCGGGCAAGCGAACCGCCGAGCTGATCCCGCTGTGTCACCCGCTCGCGCTTACCTACCTCAACATCGACGGCGAGATCGACGTCGTGCGGGGCGAGGTCACGCTCATCGCCGAGGCGCGGACGACCGGTCCCACGGGCGTGGAGATGGAGGCGCTCACCGCCGCCTCGGTGGCGGCGCTCACCGTCTACGACATGGTGAAGGGCGTGCAGCGCGGGGCCGAGATCGCCTCGGTGGCGCTGCTCGAGAAGTCCGGCGGGCGCTCCGGTGAGTGGCGCCGCGCCGACGCCGATACCGTGTCCGTGCGGCGGTAGGGATGACGGATGTTCGCGCCGGCCTTGCGCAGCAGGACGCAGGAGGCCCTTACCCCAGAGTGCTCGTCCTCGATCGGCGGTCGTCCCTCAGCCGGCATCGACGACGGCTCCGTCACGCTGCGGGGATGTCGCGGGTGTTGAGCGCCGGGCGCCCTGGAGACACAGCGAGAGCGTGGCGGTGGCGACGCTGACCGCCGCGACCACGAGCAGCGCGGTGTGGTAGCCGTGCACGACCGACGCGTGAGCACTCCCGTGGTCGTGACGGGTGACGGCGGAGGCGACGGTGACCAGCGCCGCGAGCCCAAGGGCGCCGCCGATCTGACGCGACATGTTGAGCAGCCCCGAGGTGACTCCGGAGTTGCTCGGGTCGACGCCGGTCGTGGCGGCGGTGATCGCCGGCATCATCATCACGCTCGACCCCGCGGCGACGATCAGGGTGGGAGCGAGCACATGGGCCGCGTAGGCGGAGTGGGTCGGCAGCTGGGCGAGCCACACCAGTCCGGCGGCGGCGACCAGACCGCCGCCCAGCACCAGGCGCCGGGGGCCGAGCGTGGGGATCAATCGTTGGGAGGCGAGCACGCCGAGGCTCGTCACCACGGCCATCGGCAGCAGGGACAGCCCCGCGCGCAGCGCGCTCTCGCCGAGCACCTGCTGGAGGTAGAGCGAGAGGAAGAACAGGGGCGCGATGATCACGACGCCCAGGCACACGGTGAGGCCGTTTCCGATCCGGACGTTGTGCACGGCGAGTACCTCTGCGGGGATCAGCGGCTCACCGACGCGGCGCTCGATCACGATGAACGCCGCGAGCAGCCCGATTCCGGCGACGAGGGCCGCGAGCACCTGGTCTGACCCCCAGCTGCGTTCGGTGGCCTCCGAGACGCCGTAGACGATCGCGGCGACGGCGAGGGTGATGGTGAGCGCCCCCGGGATATCGATGCGGGGACGGCTCGCCGACGCGGTGGACGCCTGCAGACAGGCGAACGTGGCGGCGAGCAGGCCGGCGCCGATCGGGACGTTGACGAACAGCACGAAGCGCCAGCTCAGCGCCGCGGTGAGAATCCCGCCGAGCACGATGCCGGCGGCTCCGGCGCTGGCGGCCGCGACCCCCCACCAGGTGAGCGCGCGCGTGCGCCGGTCGGGGTCGGAGTGGCTGGCGGTGATCAGGCTGAGGCTCGAGGGTCCGAGCGCGGCGGCGCCGGCCCCCTGGATGAAGCGCGCTGCCAGGAGCATCACGCCGTCCTGGGCGAGACCTCCGAGCAGGCTGGCGGCAGTGAACACGACCAGCCCGAACTGGAACACGCGGCGGCGGCCGAACAGGTCGGCGGCGCGCGAGGCGAGCAGCAGCAGGCCGCCGAAGGTGATCAGGTAGCCGTCGACCACCCACTGCTGCGCGTCGGTCGACAGGCCGAGTCCCGCCTTCATCGCGGGGAGCGCGACGTTGACGATGCTCGAGTCGAGCACCACCATGAACTGCGCCAGGCACGCGATCGCGGCGACGATTGTGAGGCTCACCCCGGGCTTGACCACATTCTGCGTCGGTTGCTGGGGGAAGGGCATTGCCGCCACCTTTCTCAGACTTGACGTCGGCGCGGAGACCTGCTCCACGAGTTGCCGGATAGACTGTCCGACAACGAAACTAGCAGGATGCCGGATAAGCTATCCGGCAATTTTGATGACCTCGGATACGACCTCATTCCCGAGCCGGCGAGCCGCCGCCGCCCGGAACCGCGACAGGATCCTGGTCGCCGCCCGGGCGGCCTTCGCCGACCCCGCCGCGGAGGTGTCGATGGCCGAGGTCGCGCGCCGCGCCGGCGTCGGCATGGCCACCCTCTACCGCAACTTCCCCGGACGTCGAGAGCTTCTCGAAGCCGTTTACGTTGACGAGGTCGACGCCCTGTGCGCGGCCACCGGCGACGGCGATGCACAGGCTCCGGGCACGGCGCTCACCATCTGGCTGCGGGCGCTGTTCGCCTTCGTGCTGAGCAAGCACCTCCTCGTCGTCGAGCTCCTCGAGCACGCCGACCCCGGCGGCCCTACCCTCCACGGCAACCGTTCCCGGGCGCTCGCCGCCGGTCGACCGCTGCTCAGCGCGGCGCAGGACGCCCACGAGATCCGCGACGACCTTACGCTCGAGCAGATCTTCGACATGATCGTCGCGCTCGCCACGATCCGCGGCGACCTCGACTACCTCGAGCCGATGCTCGGGGCCACGCTCGACGGCCTGCGCCCGCCGGTCGACGACGCCGCCGGGCCGACCCGGCGCGAGCGGTGAGGACTGCGAGCTCTCACGCCGCGCGGCGCGCCTCGAACGCGAGCTCTCAGTCCGCGCGCCGCGCCACGAACCCGAACTGACCGTCGACCGAATCGCCGCTGCTGCACCCGAGCACGTAGGCGCCGCGCGGCGTGAGCCTATGCTCCTCTCGCCGATGAAGACCGCGATCCTCACCGTCTCCTCCTCGGTTGCGCGCGGCGAGACCGAGGACCGCTCGGGACCCGAGCTGGTCCGTCACGCGCAGGCCGCCGGCGCCGAGATCGTCGCCCGCGGAGTCGTCGCCGACGACCGAGCCGCGATCGAGGTGTGGCTCCGCGCCCAGGTGGCCGCCGGCGCCTCGCTCATCTTCACCACCGGCGGCACCGGGCTCACCGACGACGACGTCACTCCCGAGGCGACCCGTCAGGTGATCGACCGCGACGCCCCCGGGTTCGCCGAGGCCCTGCGCGCGGAGGCGGTGCGTCACACCCCGATGGGGATCCTCACCCGCGGGATCTCGGGCATCGCCGGGCGCACGCTGATCGTCAACTTCCCCGGCAACCCGCGAGCCATCGGCGAGCTGTTCGGAACGATCGCGCCGACCCTGGAGCACGTCGTCGCCACGCTGCGCCGCGAGCCCGGTGAGCGAACCCCCGGCCATTGAGCTGCGGGGCCTGTCGCGCTGGTTCGGCGAGCGCACCGCCCTGCACGACGTGTCGCTCACCCTCCCCGCCGGGCAGACGCTCGCGGTGCTCGGGCGCAACGGGGCGGGCAAGTCGACGCTGCTGCGGATCCTCGCCGCGCTGCTGCGTCCGCATGCGGGCGAGATCGCGATCTTCGGCGAGCCGCTGCCCCGCCGCGCGTTCGCGGTCCGGGGACGGCTGGGGCTGCTCGCCCACGAGCCGCTGCTCTACCGCGAGCTCTCCGCCCGGGAGAACCTCGAATACCACGCCCGCCTGCACCGCGTCCCGATCGACCGCGTCGAACAGGTGCTGCGCGAGGTGCAGATGGAGCGCCGCGCCGATGATCCGGTGCGCACCTACTCGCGCGGAATGGTGCAGCGGGTGGCCGTCGCCCGGGCGGTCCTCCACGACCCGGCGCTGCTGCTGCTCGACGAGCCAAAGGCCAACCTCGACCCCGCCGCCGGCGCCCTCATCGAGCCGCTGGTGGGGCGTCCCAGCGGACGCTCGCGGGTGCTCACGAGCCACGACCCCCGGGCCGCGCTCGCCGAGGCCGACCAGGTGCTCGCGCTCAAGGGCGGCCAGGTCGTCTACGACGGACCGCCCGAGGGGGTCACCGACCGGCTGCTTCAGGAGCTGTACACGTGAAGACGGCGTGGACGGTGCTGCGCAAGGACCTGCGCCTGGAGCTGCGTACCGCGGAGACGGTGCCGGCGATGGTGCTCTTCGCGGTGGTGACGATGGTGGTCTTCCACTTCGCGCTGAACCGCGACACGATCGCCGGCCAGCAGGCCGCCGGGGTGCTCGTGATCGCGCTGCTGTTCGCGGCGATGCTCGGGATCAACCGCCTGTTCGTCGCCGAGCGCGAGCAGGGCGGCTTCGACGCGTTCCTGCTCGCCCCCGTGGACCGCACGGCGATGCTTGTGGCCAAGGCGGCGGGGCTGTTCGTGTTCCTCGTCGTGCTCGAGGTGATCGCGATCCCCGCGTTCAAGCTGTTCCTGCTTGGCCCCGGCCTCGGCCGCCCGCTGCCCGGCCTCGTGCTCGTGCTCGTGCTCGTGAACATCGCGCTGTCGGTGATCGGGACGCTCGTCTCGGCGATCGCCGTCCATACCCGGGCCCGGGACCTCATCGGCCCGGTGATCGGCCTGCCGCTGCTGCTTCCGGCGCTCATCGCCGCCGCGCGCGCCGCGGGTCCGATCCTCCAGTCAGCGCACGCACCAGCGGCCCCGCCACTGAAGTGGGTGGCCACCCTGGCTCTCTATGATCTGGTGTTCGCACTGCTCGCCTACGCGGTGTTCGACTTCCTACTCGAGGAATAGATCCAGATGGGCTCCACCACATACGGTCGCGGCCTGCGCGCCCTCTCGCTGCTCACGCTGCTGTTCACTGCCGGCGCCTTCGCGATGGTGTTCTTCTACGCGCCGGTCGACGCCACCTCCGGGTTCGTGCAGAAGATCTTCTACATCCACGTCCCGCTCGCGATCGTCTCGCTGTGCGGGTTCGTGTTCGGCGCGCTGATGGCGATCGGCTACCTGCGCACCGGCGATCGTAAGTGGGACATGCGCTCCTACGTGGCGATCCATCTGTCGCTCATCTTCGGCATCGCCGGCCTGCTCGCCGGGTCGATCTGGGCGAAGGCTGCGTGGGGCCACTACTGGCTGTGGAACGTGCCGGTGCTCGTCTCCTTCCTGATCGTGCTGCTGCTGTTCTGCACCTACCAGCCGCTGCGCTTCTC
The DNA here is from genome assembly GCA_964246945.1 of uncultured Solirubrobacteraceae bacterium. GTDB lineage: Bacteria > Actinomycetota > Thermoleophilia > Solirubrobacterales > Solirubrobacteraceae > Palsa-465. The sequence continues at coordinate 7,667 of CAXTTD010000098.1, forward strand.
GATCGAGGACCCCGAGCGCCAGGCCCGCTACGCGGCGGTGTTCGCGATCACCGCCGGCGCGTTCGTGCCGCTCAACTTCATCGCCGTGCGCCTTGCCACCCCGTTCGTGCACCCCCAGGTGCTCACCCTCACCGGCAGTCGGCTCCCGGCTCCGATGGCGTGGACGTTCGTCGTCGCGCTGATCGCCATCGCGCTGTTGTTCGTCACCCTCTGGAAGTACGAGATGGCGTCCAAGAACGCCCGCGCGCAGGTCCGCCGGCTGCGCCGGACGCTGCTCGGCGAGGACCTCGAGCGACCCTACGGACGCTCCGCGGCGCCGTTGTGATCGCGCTGCTCGCCACCGCGCCGGAGATCCCACTCGGCAAGTCGGGCAAGTTTGTGGCTGCGGCCTACATCGTGTTCGTCGCGATCATCCTCGTCTACGTCGCGATCATGGCCATCCGCGCCCAGCGCATCGAGCGCGACCTGGATCAGCTCCAGCGCGACGTGGAGGCCGCCCGCGCCGCGCAGGCGGAGCGGGCCGGCGAGCCCGCGCCGGCACCGGAGCGCACCGGGTCGCTGCTGTGAGTGAACTGTTCGCGATCGGGATCTCGCACAAGACCGCGCCGATCGAGGTCCGCGAGCGGATTGCCCTGCCCGAGGCCCGGGCGCCTGAATTCCTGCGCGAGCTGCACGCCCACTCCGACGTGCACGAGGCGGTCGCGGTCTCCACCTGCAACCGCACTGAGGTCTACGCGGTCGTCGGCGATCCCGTCGAGGCGGAGTCGACGGTGCTGGCGATGCTCGCGCGCCAGGCGGGGATCCGCCCCACCGAGCTCGCCGGGGCGATGTACACCCACCCCAACTGCGACGCCGCCCGCCATCTCTACCGGGTCGTCTCCGGCCTCGACTCGATGATCGTTGGCGAGGATCAGATCCAGGGTCAGGTCAAGCGCGCCTACGAGGCCGCGCTGTCGGAGCGCACCACCGGCCCGCTCACCAACCACCTGTTCACCGCAGCGCTGCGCGCGGGCAAGCGCGTGCGCGCGGAGACGGGGATCGGCGAGCGGCGGCTGTCGGCGCCGACCGTCGCGGTCGCTCTCGCCCGCGAGCAGCTCGGCCCGCTCGAGGGCCGCCAGGTGGTGCTCATCGGTACCGGGGAGACCAGCGAGCTCACCGCCCGCGCGCTGCAGGGCACGGGCGCCGTGCTCGTGTTCGTGGCCAGTCGCCGGCGCGCGCGGGCGCTCAGCCTCGCCGCCCAGTACGGCGGCTCGAGCCTCTCCTTCGACGGCCTGCCCGAGGCGCTCCTCTCCGCCGACATGGTGGTCACCGCCACCGCCTCCTCGCACCTGCTGCTCGAGGTCGACGAGATCGCCGAGGTCATGCACCAGCGGGCCGGCCGGTCGCTGCTGCTCATCGACCTCGCGGTGCCGCGCGACATCGAGGCCGCCTGCGCCCGCCTGGACGGGGTGACGCTGCGTGACATCGACGACCTGCAGGCGGTCGTCGCGCGCAACCGCCAGGTCCGGGAGGCCGAGGCGCGGCGGGCGGCGGCGATCCTCGAGGAGGAGATCCAGGACTTCGCCGGCTGGCTCGGCTCACTCGAGGTGCTGCCGACGATCGCCGCCCTGCGGGCGAGCGCGGCCCAGATCACTGAAGGCGTGCTCGCCGAGAACACCGGCAAGTGGGAGACCGCGTCCCCACGGGACCGCGCGCGCGCGGAGGCGATCGCCCGCACGGTCGTCAACCGGCTGCTGCATGAGCCGACCCTGCGCATGAAGGAGACGAGCGACGAGCGGATGCACGCCCGCATGGCGGTGGTCCGCGACCTGTTCGGATTGAGCGTCGGCGACGGCGAGCTGCACACCGGCTCGTCTCCCGCGGACGCCACGCTGCGCGATCCCGGTCCCGGCCTCGCCGAGATCCACGCGCTGCGCCGCCCGGCGTGAGCACTGCCGTGCTGCGCATCGGCACCCGCGGCAGCGCGCTCGCGCTCGCCCAGACTCAAGGGGTCGCCGCCGCCCTGCGCGCCTC
>CAXTTD010000098.1:9689-10149 GCA_964246945.1 uncultured Solirubrobacteraceae bacterium
GGGGGGGGGTGGCGGGGGGGTGGTGTGTGGGGGGGGGGCGGCCCCCGCCCCCCCCCCCGGGGCGGTGGAGGACAAGTCGCGGTGGGGCTCCGAGCTCGAGCGCGCGCTCGACGAGGGGCGGGTGAATCTCGCCGTGCACTCGGCCAAGGACGTCCCGACCGAGCTACCGGCCGGCTTCGAGCTCGTCGCGGTCCCCGCGCGCGCGGCCGCGCGCGACGTCATCTGCGGCGCCGCCGGCGTGCCCGCGCTCGCGCCCGGAGCCCGCGTCGGTACCGCGTGGCTGCGGCGCGCCGCGCAGCTGAACGCCGCGCGCGCCGACCTGCAGGTGGTCGAGCTGCGCGGGAACGTCGACAGCCGCCTGCGCAAGCTCGCTGCCGGGGAGGTGGACGCGATCGTGCTCGCATACGCGGGCCTCGAGCGCTTGGATCGGGCCGGTGAGGCGACTGCGGTGATCGACGAG
>CAXTTD010000099.1:0-9821 GCA_964246945.1 uncultured Solirubrobacteraceae bacterium
ACAGGTAGCCGATCCCGACGTTCTCCAAAAACTGCAGACGCTCCTCGATCTCGCGGATCACCAGCCGTGCGATCCGTCGGTCGTGCTCGGAGAACTCGCGCTCGCGGATCCACTGAAGCGCCCGGCGCGCCGACAGGTGGGTGAACTCGTGGATCGCCGTCCCGTCGACGAGGACCGCGCGGGACTCGGGGCGCAGCCGCGCGCCCTCGCAGTCCGGACACGGGCGCAGCGTCATGTACTCCTCGATCTTCTCCCGCGCCAGGTCGGAGTCGGTCTCCCGGTAGCGGCGCTCGAGGCTGCGCACGATCCCCTCGAACTGGGTCGAGTAGGAGCGCCGGCGCCCGAAGCGATTGCGGTAGGAGACCGGGATCCGCTCGCCGCCGGTGCCGTAGAGGAAGAACTCGTGGGCGTCGGCGGGCAGCTCCTCCCACGGCGTGTCGAGGTCGACGTCGTAGCGCTCGGAGATCGCCTGAGTGAGCTGGTCGTAGTAGTTCGAGGCGCTCGCCGCCCACGGGGCGATCGCCCCCTCTCCGATCGACAGACCGGGATCGGGGACCACGAGCTCGGGGTCGATCTCCATCTGGGAGCCGAGCCCGGTGCACCGCGGGCAGGCGCCGTGGGGGGCGTTGAAGGAGAACACCCGCGGCTCGAGCTCGACCAGCGAGGGACCGTGCACCGGGCAGGCGAAGCGCTCGGAGAAGGTGAGGATCGTGGGGTCGGTGCCCTTCCCTCGGGGGTCGGCGCCCTTCCCTCTGGCGTCGGTGCCCTCGCCTCCCGCGTCCTCGGGGCGGGGGACCAGCTCGATCTCGACCAGACCGTCGGCGAGGGTCACCGCGGTCTCGATCGAGTCGGCCAGCCGCTTGCGCAGGTCGTCCTTCATCACCAACCGGTCGACGACCACCGAGATGTCGTGCTTGAACTTCTTGTCGAGCACGATCTCCTCGTCGAGCCGGCGCAGCTCGCCGTTGACCTTCACCCGGCCGAAACCCTCGGCGCGCAGCTCCTCGAACTGCTTGGCGTACTCGCCCTTGCGCCCGCGCACGATCGGCGCGAGCACCATGAACCGCGTCCCTGCCGCGAACTCCATCACCCGGTCGATGATCTGCTCCGCCGACTGGCCGGCGATCGGCCGCCCGCACACGTGACAGTGGGGGTGGCCGATGCGCGCCCACAGCAGCCGCAGGTAGTCGTAGATCTCCGTGACGGTGCCCACCGTCGAGCGCGGATTGCGTGAGGTCGTCTTCTGGTCGATCGAGATCGCCGGCGACAGCCCCTCGATGGAGTCGACGTCGGGCTTGTCCATCTGCCCGAGGAACTGGCGCGCGTAGGCCGACAGCGACTCGACGTACCGGCGTTGCCCCTCGGCGTAGATGGTGTCGAAGGCGAGCGATGACTTGCCCGACCCCGACAGCCCCGTGATCACGGTGAGCGAATCACGCGGGATGGCGACATCGATGTCCTTGAGGTTGTGCTCCCGGGCGCCCGAGACGACGATCTGATCCACGCCTTCAGTCTACCAAGACCGAACACATGTTCCCCTCTCAGGTCCCGGATCGATCCCGCTAACAGCGAGGAGATTCACGCTGGTCAACGCCCCGAACCCGTCGCGGCGAGCCACGACGTCCGCGGCGGCCCCGTCTCCGGGTGCCCGCGGCGGGCTACGCCGCGCCGACGCTGGCGTATACCTCGTCGAGCAGCCCGCCCGAATCGGGGAGCGCGAAGTTCTCGTCGAGATAGCGCGCGGTCTCCTCGCGCGGGGTCCCGTTGAGCGCCATGTTGAGCGCGATCAGCTGCGCGCCCTCGACGTCGGCCGACTCGTAGCCTCCGTCACCCGGGTCCGGCTCGAGCTCGAACCCCGGCTCCGGCTCGGCGAAGTCCGCCTCCGGCGCCGGGTCGGTCTCGGCCGCGTACTCGTCGGCCACGAACTCCTCAGGCGCCTCGCCGTAGACGTCGGCGCCGAGCTCCGGATCCTCTCCCGCCGGCTCGGGCTCGAACGCGGACGGGGCGACGAGACGCGCCTCGCTGAGATCGCCGTGCATCGCGCCGAGGTCGGCGCTGAGCCGGCCCGCCCCCCCGCGCAGGGATCCGATCAGCGAGTCGAGCTCGGTCTGCATCGAGCTGAGCCGGGCGAGCATCGACTCGGTCGATTCCGACACCGCCTCCACGAGCCCGCCGGCCGACTGGGTCGCCGCCGCGCGGGTGGCGCGCGCCTCGGCCGCCGCCTCCTCGCGGATCTCCCGGGCGTCGGCCTCGGCCGCGCGCTGGATCTCGGCGGCGCTCGCCTCGGCGGCCTCCACGATCGCGCGCACCTGGTCGGAGGCGGAGTTGGCGAGGGTGTCGGTGCGCCGCCGCGCCGAGACCTTCAGCTGCTCGATCTCGTCCGCGAGCGCGCTGAGATGCTGATCGACCGCGTCGGGTTCGTATCCGCGGCGCCCGACCGGGAAGTCCCTGCGCTCGATACTCTGACGATCCAAGGCCACGAAACGACCTCCGCAAGGTTGTGGGATACGGGCACGGTCAGCGTACCGGACGCCCTGCGCGGCGACCACGGCCCACGGCCCGTCGGCCCGGCTGCGTCTCGCGGGACCTGCACGTCAGGCCCGCGGGGGTATATCGGGGCCCCCCCGGTGGGCGCCGGGCCAGAGGATCTCGGGGGTGCTGTCGATGCGCCGTCTGACCATGAAGTCCGGTTGCGAGCTCGAGGCGATCGCATGACGCGGTCGCAGCCACGAGTGTCGCCTGAGGGCGACGGGGACGCGACCCCGGTCCACGAGCAGGTCTCGGCTCAGGCCCGCCGTGCCCCCGACGCGACGGCGGTGCGCGCGCCCGACGCCACCCTGAGCTACGGCGATCTCGAGCGACGATCCAACCGGCTGGCCCATCACCTGCGCGCGCTCGGGGTGCGACGCGAGACCCCGGTGGGCCTGTGCGTCGAGCGATCGGCGGCGCTGGTGGTCGGCGCGTTGGGCATCATGAAGGCCGGCGGCGCCTACGTGGCGCTCGACCCCGGCCATCCGCCCGAGCGGCTCGGCTTCATGCTCGATGACTGCGGCGCGGAGGTCATCCTCACCGGCCGCGGCACGGAAGGCCGGCTCGCGGGCACGCGCGCGCGGACCGTGCTCGTGGATGCGCCCGACGAGGCGCCGGCCGGCCAGCCGGACACGCCCCCGGCGGTCGGCGCCGGGGGACGCGACCTCGCGTACGTGATTTACACTTCCGGCTCGACCGGCGTGCCCAAGGGGGTCGAGATCGCCCACGGCAGCCTGGCCGGCCTCGTCCGCTGGCACCGTGAGGCGTTCGCCGTCACCGAGCGCGATCGGGCGACCCAGTTCGCCAGCCCGGGCTTCGACGCCGCGGTGTGGGAGCTGTGGCCCCATCTCTGCGCCGGGGCGTCTCTGCACGTCGCCGAAGCGGGTATCCGCCGGGATCCGGCGGCGATCCGCGACTGGCTGGTCGGCGAGCGCATCACCCTCAGCTTCCTGCCGACGGCGCTCGCCGAGATGGTGATGACGCTGGCCTGGCCCGGCGAGACCGCGCTGCGCTACCTGTTGACCGGGGGCGACACGCTCCATCGCCGGCCACCCCCGGGACTCCCGTTCGCGGTGATCAACAACTACGGGCCGAGCGAGGCCACGGTGGTGAGCACCTCGGGTGTGGTGGCGCCCGATCCGCAGGACGGCCCGCCACCGTCGATCGGCCGCCCGATCCCGGGCGTGGCGACCTACGTCGTGGACGAACACCTCGACGAGGTCCCCACGGGCACGGTCGGGGAACTGCTGATCGGTGGCCCCGCAGTGGCCCGGGGCTACCGCGGCCGCCCCGAGCTCACCGCCGAGCGGTTCATCCCCGATCGCTTCGGCGCCGCGCCCGGCGCCCGCCTCTACCGCACCGGTGACCACGTCCGGCGGCGCCCCGACGGCGAGCTCGAGTTCCACGGCCGCGATGACGACCAGCTCCAGATCCGGGGCAACCGGGTCGAACCCGGTGAGATCTCGGCCGTGCTGAACCGTCACCCGGCGCTGCGGGCAGCCGTCGTGGTGGCCGCCGCGTCCCCGGGCGAGACGCGCCTGGTCGCCTACGTGGTGCCCGGTGCCGCGCCCCCGGCCAGCGAAGAGCTGCGCGACCACGTGGCCGCGCACCTGCCTGACTTCATGGTTCCCGCCGCGTTCGTGACCGTCGACGCGCTGCCGCTGACGACGAGCGGCAAGCTCGATCGCGGCCGGCTGCCCCTTCCCACCCCTGCCGCTCCCGTGGACCCGGTGCGTCCCCGCGACGAGCTCGAGCGCGCGCTGGAGCGGATCGTGGCCGAGCTGCTGGAGCGCGACGAGGTGGGCGTCGACGCGAACTTCTTCATGCTCGGTGGCCACTCGCTGCTCGGTGCCCAGCTGATCACGCGGATCGGCGGCCGGTTCGGGGTCGACATGAGCCTGCGCAGCCTGTTCGAGAACCCGACGATCGCCGAGATGGCGCTCGAGGTCAAGCGACTGCTCGTCTCGGAGATCATGGCCATGAGCGACGCCGACGCCGCGCGCCTGCTCATCGCGGAGGCGGCCGACCCAAGCGCACCCGCGGCGAGCGCCGGACCGCCGGGGCCGGTCCCATGACGGCCACCGGCAGTCCTGCGCTCAGCCTCTACCACCTGCTCGATCCCGAGGTGCTGGCGGACCCCTATCCGCTGTATCGCCGGCTGCGCGCCGAGGATCCGGTCCACTGGGATCCCTACCTGCATGCCTGGGTGGTCACCGCCTACGCGGAGGCCGTCGAGGTTCTGCACCGGTTCTCGGCGGAGCGCACGCCGACCCCCGAGAAGCTCGCCGCGCTGGGCATGAGCGAGCTCTCGCCGATCGCGCACGTCATGGTCAGACAGATGCTGTTCCTCGACCCGCCGGCGCACACCCGGGTTCGGCGCCTGGCCTCCGTGGCGTTCACCCCCCGGCGCGTGCAACGCCTCCGCGCTCACATCGAGCAGATCACCGAGTCACTCATCGACGACGTGATCACCGGGGGGCGGATGGAGGTCATGGAGGACCTGGCCGGCCCGCTGCCGGCGATCGTCACCGCCGAGATGCTCGGCGTGCCGACCGAGGATCACCGCCGGCTGAAAGGCTGGTCGCAGGACTTCGCCGAGATGCTCGGCAACTTCCAGCACAATCCCGGGCGGGCGGCCCGGGTCGCGGCCAGCCTCGAGGAGATGACCGCCTACTTCCTCGCGGCGGTCCGCGGGCAGGCGACCGCACCGACGGAGGGACTCGTCAACGCGCTCGCCACCGCCGAGGTCGACGGCGACCGGCTCAGCGAGGACGAGGTGGTGGCCAACATCATCGTCACCCTCGTCGGGGGCCAGGAGACGACCACCAACTTGATCGGCAACGGGCTGCTCACCCTCCTGCGTCATCCCGAGGTGATGGCTCGCCTGCGTGACGCGCCGGAGCTGATCCCCTCAGCGGTCGAGGAGCTCCTGCGCTATGAGAGCCCGAGCCAGCACACCGCGCGCCTCGCCCCCGACGACCTTCAGCTCGGCGGCCGGCCGATCCGACGCGGCCAGGCGGTGATCGCGGTCATGGGGGCCGCCAACCGGGATCCGGCGCGCTTCCCCGATCCCGACCGGGTGGACATCGAGCGCGCCGACAACCGGCATCTCGCCTTCGGCTGGGCCGGGCACTTCTGCTTCGGTGCGCCCCTGGCCCGGATCGAGGGGCAGGTCGCGTTCGCGGCGCTGCTGCGGCGTCTGCCGAGGCTCGCGCTGACCGCGGAGACGATCACCTGGCGATCGAACCTCGGGCTGCGGGGCCTTACCGCGCTGCCGGTGAGCTTCTGAGCATGGACACGCGCGACGTCGACGAGCTGTCGGCCGAGAAGCGCGCCCTGCTGGAACGTCGGCTGCGGGACGGGTTCGGCTCCGCGCCGCCCTCTCCCCCGCCACCCGCGCCTCGCGAGCGAGCCGGCCACTCGGCGATCTCCCCGGCCCAGGAGCAGCTGTGGTACTTCAGCCGGCTGGCTCCCGAGAACCCCGTCTACAACGAGGTCGTCTCGATACGCAAGGCGGGCCCGCTCGACGTCCCCGCGCTGCGCTCCGCGCTCACCGAGCTGGTGGCCCGCCACGAGATCTGGCGCTCGACGTTCGCAGAGGTCGATGGCGAGCCGGTCCAGGTCGTCCAGCCCCCGGGGACGCTCGAGTTGCCGGTGCTCGACATCAGCGCCGTCGCCGCCGCCGACCGGGAGCGCGAGGCCGACCGGATCGCCGCCGACGAGGCCCGGGCTCCCTACGACCTGACGAACGGACCGCTGCTGCGGCCGTTGCTGTTTCGCTTCGCGGACGATCACCACCGCCTGTACCTCGGCCTGCACCATCTGATCTTCGACGGGATCAGCCTCGCTCGCGTCGTCCTTCCGGAGCTGGTCGCGCTGTACGAGGCGGCGGCCGCGGGCCGCTCATTCTCCCTGGGCGAACCAGCGATCCAGTATCTCGACTACGCCGCGGCGGCGCGCGCGGCGGCGGACGCCGGCGGGGATGACGGTCACGTCGAGTACTGGCGACGGCGCCTTCGGGACGCATCGACGCTCGAGCTCCCCGTCGACCACCCACGCCCGGCGCGCCCGCATTTCCGCGGCGCGATGACCGCGGTGAGCGTCGGGGTCCCGGTGACTGAGCAGCTGCGGGCGCTGGCGCTCACCGGCCGCGCCACCCTGTTCGGCGTCGTGGCGGCGTCCTTCGCGGTGCTGCTGCAGCGCTTCTCCGGCCAGGACGAGGTGGTGTTCGGCACGCTCAGCGACCTGCGCGACCGGCCCGAGCTCGAGCGCATGGTCGGCTACTGCGTGACGCCGCTGGTGCTGCGCGCCGACCTGGGCGACGACCCGACCTTCACCACCCTCCTGCGCCGCTGCCGCGACGATCTGCTCGCGGGCCTGGCTCACCTGATGCCGTTCGGGCGTCTCGTCGCGGCCCTCGCGCCCCGGCGCCACCCGGGAGCCAACCCCCTGTTCCAGGTCGGCTGCGTGTTGCAGCCGCGCGCGCTCACCGCCGACCCCGACTGGAGCCTGCGGCTCACCGAGGTCGCGGCGGCCCACGGCGTGGGCAACGCCAAGTTCGACCTGCTGCTCGAGCTCGACGAGCGAGCCGACGGCGGGCTCGACGGTCGCCTCACCTACGACCGGGACCTGTTCTCGCCCGCGACGGCGCAGCGGCTCGTCACCTGCTGGACCACGCTGCTCGAGGGGATCGCCGCCGACCCCGACCGGCGCGTCTCCGAGCTCCCGCTGCTCAGCGACACGCAGCGCCACCGCCAGCTCGTGGATTGGAACGCCACCGCGGCGCCGTACCCGCGCGACGCCTCCCTGCACGAGCTGCTCGCCGCGCAGGCCCGCCGGACCCCCCACGCCGTGGCCGGGGTGTTCGGCGAGGCGCGGCTCACCTACCGCGAGCTCGACGAACGCTCCGACCGCCTCGCCGCGCTCCTCGCAGCGCGTAACCCCGAGCGCGCGCCGATCGCAATCTACCTCGAGCGTTCCTTGGACATGCTCGTCGCCATGCTCGCGACGCTGAAGGCCGGCGCCGCGTACGTCCCGCTCGATCTCGTCCACCCCGAGCCCCGCCTCGAATGGATGATCGAGGACTCGGGCGCGGCGGTCCTGCTCACGGACTCCGCGCTCGCCGCGCGGCTGACCGGCCACCGCGCGAGCGTCGTCCGCCTCGACGAGGCCGCCTCCGACGAGGGCGCCTCCGACGAGGGCGCCGGCGGCGCCGATCACCTGCCGCGCGTCGCGGCGCTGGATGTCGCCTACGTCCTGTACACCTCCGGCTCCACCGGCACGCCCAAGGGGGTGTGCATCACCCATCGGTCCCTGGTCAACCTGCTCAGCTCGTGGGCCGGCGAGCCGGGCGTCTCGGCGCAGGATGCGTTCGTCGCGATCACCACCTACGCGTTCGACATCGCGGCCGTCGAGTTGTGGCTCCCGCTGCTCACCGGCGCGCGGACGGTGATCGCCGCCCGCGAGATCGCTGCCGACGGGCGCCGCCTAGCGGCCCTGCTCGAGAACGCCGAGATCACCATCATGCAGGCGACGCCGGCGACCTGGCAGATGATGATCGACGCCGGCTGGCGAGGGCGACCGGGGCTCACCGCGGTGAGCACAGGCGAGACCCTGCCGCCGAGGCTCGCGGAGCAGCTGCTGGCCCGGACCGGCCGCCTGTGGAACATGTACGGGCCGACCGAGACGACCGTCCACTCGACGGCGCAGCTCGTCGAGCCGGAGGAACCGGTCACGATCGGCCGACCGATCGCCAACACGCGCGCCTACATCCTGGACCGCACCCGCCAGCCCGTTCCGGTGGGCGTGAGCGGGGAGCTGGCGATCGCGGGGGACGGCGTGGCCCGGGGATACCTGAACCGGCCGGCGTTGACCCGCGAGCGCTTCCTCGAGGATCCGTTCGTGGCCGGGGAGCGCATGTACCTCACCGGGGACCTGGCGCGCTACCTCCCCGACGGCCGCATCGAGCACCTCGGGCGTATCGATCGTCAGATCAAGATCCGTGGCTTCCGCGTCGAGCCCGGCGAAATCGAGGCGGTGCTCACCGAGGCGCCGGACATCGCCGCTGCCGTCGTGGTAGCCCGCGGACAGGGACCGGCCGAGAGCCGGCTGATCGCCTACGTGGTGGGACGCGGAGCGCCGCCGAGCCCGCCGGAGCTGCGGGCGCGCCTGCGCGCCACGCTGCCCGCCTACATGGTGCCCTCCGCGTTCGTGTCCCTCGACGCGCTGCCGGTGTCGGCCAACGGCAAGCTCGATCGCGCCGCCCTTCCCGAGCCGAGGCTGCTTCCCAGCGGCGACTCGGATTCCTCGCCGGCGCGCACCGCCGCCCAGGCGACCATGGCGGCCATCTGGGAGCGCGTGCTCGGGATCGACCACGTCGAGATCGATGACGACTTCTTCGAGCTCGGCGGCCACTCTCTGCTGGCGCTGCGCCTGCTCGTCGAAGTGCAGCGCGAGCTCGGCGTCGAGGTCCCGGTGAGCACGTTCTTCGCCGAGGATCGTGTGACCGTGGCCGGCCTGGCCGCCGCTGTGCAGCGCGGAGCCCTGCCACCGACGGCGACCCCGCCCAACGAGGCGTCGCTCGCCCTGTTCTTTGTGCATCCCCACGTCTCGACGATGCTCATCCTGCGCCACTTCGCCGCGCCGCTCGGCTCCGATTGGCAGCTCGTGGGGCTCCTACCGGATCGCGTCGCCGGCCGCTTCGATCGCTCGCAGTCCGTCGAATCGATCGTCCTTCCGATGCTCGAGACCGTGCGCCGGACCCAGCCCCACGGGCCCTACTACATCGCGGGCTACTCGCTGGGCGGCGTGCTCGCCTACGAGCTCGCCGGGCGCCTGCGCGCCGGTGGCGAGCGCGTGGCGTGGCTCGGAATCCTCGACGCGGCGACGCCCGCCGCCGACACGCGGTGGTTCCAGCGCGAGTTCACGGTCCGCCGGCGGGTCGCGCGCCAGTGGCAACGCGGACCCCGCGGCGCCTGGGCCGAGCTCGAGGACAGCGTGCGCCGGGAGCTGACCTCGCGGCGGATCCGCCTGCGGCTGAGCCGGGTGGAGGTCGCCGAGGAGTTCGACTGGCTGGGCGCCATGAAGCTCGTGATGCGCTATCCCTGCCCACCCCACGACGCGCCGATGGACCTGTTCGTCACCCAGGCGCGAGCCGCAGGCGCGCGCAGCGACTCGCTCGGGTGGGAGCAGGTCCACGCCGGCCAGCTCCGGGTGCACCGGGTGTCGGGGGGCCCCCCCCCCCAGGGGGGCCCCGCCCCCCCCCCCGCGCGGGGCGCCCCGGGCCGCGCCGG
>CAXTTD010000100.1:0-2358 GCA_964246945.1 uncultured Solirubrobacteraceae bacterium
GCGTACTACGCGGCGTCGGCAGCCCACGCCGCGTAGTACGCGGTCGAACGGATGGACTCGGTGTGCAGGAGCATCTCCGCGCACTTGTGGGAGACAGCCTGGAAGGACCCGACCGGCACCCCGAACTGGCGGCGCTCCTTCACGTACTCGAGCGTCATCTCCAGGGCGCGCTGGCAGACGCCGACGAGCTCGGCGGCGAGCGCGGTGATGACGAGCGCCACCGCCGCGGGATCGAGCTCCTCGCCCGCCGCGTCGCCCTCGGCCCGGCCGAAGCGTCGGGTGGGGTCGATGGTGACGAGCTCAACCGTCGCCGGCTCCGCGAGCCACCGAGGTCCGGCGGGCGCGAGCAGCACGGCGAGCGACGCCCCCGCACCATCGGCGATCAGTCCCGGGCGTCCCAGCCCCGCAGTCACCGAGCCTTCGAGCAGCCCCGGCAGCCACCGCTCGCGGTCCGCGTCGGAGCCGCAGCGGTCGATCACCGCGGCCACGGTCGCGGTGGACAGGAACGGCACCGCGGCGCACGCGTACCCGAGCTCCTCGAGCAGCACCGCGAGCTCCACCATCCCAAGACCCTGCCCGCCCCACCGCTCCGAGACCGCGATCCCCGGCCAGCCGAGCTCGCACAGCTCACCCCACAGCGCCGCGTCGTACTCGCCGGCGAGCGCGGCCTCCCGCACCCGCGGCCAGCTCGATCGCGCCGAGAGCAGCTCCCGGGCGACCGACTTGATCTCCTTCTGGTCCTCGTTGAGGTCAAAATCCATGATTCTCCAGCCTCCTCAGCGTGCCTTGGGCAGACCGAGCACGCGCTCGGCGACGATGTTCTTCAGCACTTCGGTGGTCCCGCCCTCGATCGAGTTGCCGCGGGCGCGTAGCAGCTCGTAGGACCAGCGACCGCCCGCCTCGTGCGCGGGCGGACCGAGCAGGTCGGCGGCGAACTGGGTGAGCTGCTGGTTGGTCTGCGACCACATCCACTTGGTGAGCGAGCCCTCGGGACCCGGCTGGCCGTACTTCTCTATCGCGGTGAGGCCGCGGTAGGCGGTGAGCCGCAGTACCTCGGCCTTGAGATGCAGCTCGCCGAGCCGGTCGGCCACGATCGGGTCCTCGAGCTCACCGGATTCCGCGGCCGCGGCGAACAGTCGGTCGAGCAGCTGACGCATCCGCACCTGCAGGAAGAACGCGAGCCCCGCCCGCTCGTTCATGAGCGTGGTGAGCGCCACCTTCCAGCCGTTGCCCTCGCCGCCGAGCACGTTCTGATCCGGGATTCGAGCGCCCTCGATGAACAGCTCGTTGAACTCGTTCTCGCCGGTGATCTGGCGCAACGGGCGGACCTCAACGCCGTCCTGCTCCATGTCCATCAGGAAGTAGGTGAGCCCCTTGTGCTTGGCCGCGTCGGGGTCGGTCCGGGCCACGAGCATGCACCACTTGCTGTACTGGGCGCCGCTCGTCCACACCTTCTGGCCGGTGACCACCCACTCGTCGCCGTCGCGGACCGCGCGCGTCTTCACCGCCGCGAGGTCCGAGCCGGCGTCGGGCTCGGAGAAGCCCTGGCACCAGATCTCCTCGGCGGTGAGAATCGGCGCGAGGTGGCGCTCCTTCTGCTCCGGAGTGCCCCAGGTCATGATCGTCGGACCGGCGAGCAGCAGGCCGAGCACGTTGGCGGGCAGCGGCGCCCCGGCCCGACCGAGCTCCTCGAAGAAGATCGCCGACTCGGTCATGGTCGCGCCGCGGCCGCCATACTCGACCGGCCAGTGCACCGCCGCCCAGCCGTCGTCGGCGAGCCGACGCTGGAAGTCGCGGCGCCAGCGGTAGTGGGTGTCCTCGTCGCCCGCGGGCTCCTCGCCGGGCTCGTGCGTCGCGAACCACGCGCGCAGCTCGTCGCGGAAGGCCAGCTCGCCGTCACTGAAGGTGAGATCCATGGGTGCTCTTTCGGGGTCGCGTGCGTCGGTCGTCATCCACATTGTCGCGAGGTTGAGGATCTCGGCGCGGCTGCCGAAGAAATGGAGGATGTCCCGTCTCCGGATCCGCGGCCGGCTCACCGCACCCCGGTTCGCGCTGTGCGCGCTCGTCGCGGTGCTGCCGGTGATCGCGCTCGGCGTCATCCTCGCCGCGAGTTTTCGCAGCGAGGCGCGGTCGCGGGAACGCGTCGCGGTGATCTACCCGGGCCGTCCGCCGGCATCCCGCCTCCCCGCGTCCACCGCGATGGATCGGACGATGACCCGCCTGCGCCGCTTCGACGCCGCCGAGAACCACCAGACCTCGCAGCTGCTGGGGGCGCTGGAGCGCGAGCTCGCGCTCGGCCTCGCCGGGCTCTATCTGGTGCTGCTGCTGCTCGCCGCGCTCGCCGTCACCCGCTCGCGC
>CAXTTD010000100.1:2368-9112 GCA_964246945.1 uncultured Solirubrobacteraceae bacterium
CGTTCCTCGCCGGCCACGACGTCCTCACCGGCCTGCCCAACCGCAGCGCGTTCGGCGACGCGGTCACCCAGCTGCTCGCCGCCGCGCGGGGATCGGGGTCCGCGACCGCGGTGGCGGTCCTCGACCTCGACCGTTTCACTCAGGTCAACGACGCCCTCAGCCATCGGGTGGGAGATCTCGTCCTGTGCCGGCTGGCGACGCGGCTCGCCGCCGAGCTCGGCCCCGGCGACGCCCTCGCCCGCCTCGGCGGCGACGAGTTCGGGGTCGCGCTGAGCGCTGGGGAGCACGCCCCGGAAACGCTGGCGCGCCTGCGCGACGCGCTCGGCGCCGAGCTGTCGGTCGCCGGGCTCACCATGAGCGTGCCGGCATCGGTCGGCTACGCGCTGGCGCCCGCCGACGGCGAGAGCGTCGACTGGCTGCTGCAGCGAGCCGACATCGCGCTGTGCGACGCCAAGCGCCGCCGCTGTGACCTGCTGCGGTGGGACACCGCCCTGGAACACGAGGACGCCGAGAACCTCGGCCTCGCCACGGAGCTCCACCACGCGATCGACGAGGACGAGCTCGTCCTGCACTACCAGCCCCAGATCGATCCGCGCACCGGGCAGGTGAGCGCGGTGGAGGCCCTCGTGCGCTGGCAGCACCCAGTGCGCGGCCTGCTGTTCCCCGATCGCTTCCTGCCGCTCGCCGAGCAGACCGACGACATCGAGCGACTCACCGCGTGGGTGCTGCGCCGTGCCCTGCGCGACCTGCGGGCGCTCGCCCCCGGGCCCGACGGGCCGCGGGTGGCGGTGAACGTCTCGCCCCGCTCGCTCGGGCGCAGCGAGCTCGCCGACGAGGTGCTCCGGGCACTGGGCGAGCTCGACGTGGCGCCCGGCCGGCTCATCGTCGAGGTCACCGAGACGGCGATCCTCGTCGATCCGGTGCGGGCCGCCGGCGAGCTCGAGCGGCTCGCGCGCGCCGGTGTATGGGTGAGCCTCGACGACTTCGGCAGCGGCCAGACCTCGATCGGCCACTTCTCGGCGCTGCCGCTGCACGAGCTGAGATCGACCGCGGCTTCGTCGGCGGCATGGACGCCGACCTCACCCACGCCGCGATCGTGCGCTCGCTGGTCGAGCTCGGGCACAACCTGGGGCTGCAGGTCGTCGCCGAGGGCGTCGAGGACGAGACGGTGTGCGACCGGGTCCGGGCGGCCGGAACCGACCTCATCCAGGGCTACCTGCTCACGCGCCCGCTGCCACTCGAGGAGGTGCGCGCGTGGCTCACCACCCACGCCGCCGCGATGCCCCAGCCTCCGGCGGACGCTCAGGGGAGCACGGCGAAGGTGACGCTCGCTCGGTAGCTCTCGCCGGGCGCGAGCACGGCGAGCCCCTCGCCGCTGCGCAGCGCGTTGCTCGGTGCGGTCATCGGCTCGAAGCAGATGAAGTCCTGGCCCAGCGGCGCGTACACCTGGGCCCAGTCATAGCCGCTCTCGAAGCTCACCGACAGCGCCCGCTGTCCGTCGGAGACGAGGAACTGGGCGGGCGCGGAGAGGCCGGCGAGACCGTCGTCGAGGCTCCGCTCTCCGAGCAGGAAGTCGCGAGGGTGAAGCGGGCTGCGCTCGCCCGTGGGGATCATCTGCGCGTCGAGCTCGAGCTGCTGGCTGGCGCCGAGATCGACCTGCCAGCCGTCACGCTCGGAGTTGGGCAGGACGAGGTACGGGTGGTAGCCGAAGCTCACCGGCACCGGGTCACCGCCGTCGGCGTGCACGGTGGTCGCGAGCTCGAGGCCGCGCTCGGTCACCTGCGCCTGCACCTCGGCATGGTGAGCGAACGGGAATAGCGCCAGCAGGTCCTCTCCCTCCCAGGCGAGCGTCGCCCGCAGACGATCGGCGGGCGCGGCCTCGTCCGCCGACCAGCGCAGCGCGCCCGGCATCGCGCCGTGGATCGGCAGCCCGTTGGGGTCGACCGGGTAGCGCCCCTCGGGGGCCGGCAGCGTGACCGTCCGCCCGGCGACGGCGTACTCCGGGGCGGCGAGCCGGTTCGCCCACGGGTACAGCAGCGGGATGCCCATCGTCTTGCCGCGCTCCGCGTAGGCCTCGACGCCGTGACCCGGGTGCAGGAGCTCGGCGCCGCGGTGGCGCAGCGAGCAGCACACCAGGTTCGCGTCCGGCGCGAACTCCGCGGAGGTCTCCCCGCCCGGGGAGGTGATGGTGATGATCCGCGTCACTCCGGGTCCCCTACCCGGCTGAGCAGCCGCGAGACCGCGGCCTCGCCCATCGGGCGCGCGAGCAGGAATCCCTGAACCGCGTCGCAGCGCAGCTCACGCAGGATCGCGAGCTGCCGGTCGGTCTCGACGCCCTCGGCGACCGTGCGCATGCCGAGCCGGCGGGCGAGGTCGATCACCGCGCCGACGATCTCTCGATCAGCGACCCCGAGCGCGAGCTCGGCGATGAACGCCCGGTCGATCTTCAGCACGTCGGCGGGCAGCCGGCGCAGGTAGGCCAGCGAGGAGAACCCGGTGCCGAAATCGTCGATCGCCACCTGGATGCCGAGCCCGCGGATGCGGGCCAGGGTCTCCTCACCAGGCCCGCCGGCGGCGACCAGCATGCTTTCGGTGATCTCAACCGTCACCCGCCCGGGCGGGATCCCGCGGTCCCGGAAGAGCTCCTCGAGCCGGCCCGGAAGGCTTGATTCGCCGAGCTGGTGGGCGGAGAGGTTCACCGCCATCGCGACCTCGGTGAGCCCGGTGGCGCGCAGGGCGGCCAGCCGGTCGAAGGCGGTGCCGAGCACCCAGGTCCCGATCGCCTCGATCATCCCGTTCTCCTCGGCGATCGGGATGAACTCGCCCGGTCCGACCCGCCCGATGGGGACGCTCTGCCAGCGCACGAGCGCCTCGAGGCTCACCACCGCGCCGTCGAGTGAGAACAGCGGCTGATACTCGAGCAGCAGCTCGTCGCGCTCCAGCGCTCCCTGCAGGTGGCGCTCGAGCTCCACGCGCCGGCGGCGACTCTCGTTGAGCGCGGCGTGGAAGCGGACCGACTGCCCGCGGCCGCGGCGCTTGGCCTCGTACATCGCGGTGTCGGCGTCGCGCAGCACGTCGGAGGGAGTGTGCGCCTGGCGCACGTCCGCCCACGCGATTCCGATCGAGGCGGTGACCCCGCACTCGACCCCGTCGAGCTCGAACGGGGCCGCGAAGCATGTCTGGATCCGCGCCGCGGCGAGCTCCAGGGCCTCCGGGAGGCGCACGTCGGCGAGCACCACCACGAACTCGTCGCCGGCGAGCCGGCCGACGATGTCGCCCTTGCGCAGGACCTCGCTCACCCGCTCGGCCACCTGCACGAGCAGCAGGTCGCCGGCGCGGTGGCCGAAGGAGTCGTTGACGAGCTTGAAGTTGTCGAGGTCGAGGAACAGCAGCCCGGCGAGCACGGCGTCGCCGTGGGGCCGGGATCGCAGCAGCTGCTGCAGGCTCTCGGTCAGCAGCGTGCGGTTGGGCAGGCCGGTGAGCGGATCGTGCAGCGCGACGTGGGCGAGCTGATCGCGCATCGCGGAGACCATGTGCTCGGCGAGCGAGCTCACGAGCTCGGTGGCCGCCTCGATCTCCACCGCCCGCCACGGGCGCGAGCGTCCGACCACGGCCTGGCTCCACGCCTCGAATGAACGGCGTGGCGAGAGGTCTTTGGCGTCCCGGGAGCTCAGATCGGGGGCCAGCGAGTCGCTCGGATCCCCACCCCAGGTGACCTCATGGCGCCACTCGCGCCGGTACCACACGATGTGGCGCCCCACCCCGCGGGGGAGCTCGAGCGCCAGCGCGCCGCACAGGCCGGTCTCCCGGTCGAGGCCGGCGAGCTCCCCGGGCAACCGGTCGCTCATCGCGACGGGACCGGCGCGCGGAAGCTCGGCAAGGATCCGCTGCTCGGTCGCGACCTCGGCCACGTCGCCGAATACGACCCGCTCACCCTCAAGCAGGATCGCAACCCCGTCGGCCGCGCACAGGTCGAGCAGCCGATCCGCGCCGTCGCGCAGCGCGGCCGAGAGCGTGGGCGCGAGGCGCACGCGCCCGAGCAGCTCGGTCCGCACCTCCCGCAGTGCCTCCCGGTCCCGGGTGTCGTCGCTCGCCTCCTCGCGCGTGAACTGGAGCGACAGCATCTCGCCGATGAACTGACAGGCGGCGCGCACGCTGTGATCGACGTAGTGGGGGAAATAGTGGTGGCAGGCGATCAGCCCCCACAGCTCGCCCCCGCGCGTGAGCGAGATCACCATCGTCCCGGTGACCCCCATGTTGCGCAGGTACTGCAGGTGGATCGGGGAGACCGAGCGCAGCGTCGCGAGCCCCAGGTCGAGTGGCTGACCGCTCAGCGGGTCGTCCTCGGGGACGATCGCCGACGGGACGTAGTCGACGTCCACGATCAGCCGCAACGCCTGGCGCAGGTACAGCGCCCGGGCCTGGCGGGGGATGTCGGTCGCCGGATAGTGGTGACCGAGGAACGGCGCGAGCTCCAGCTCTCGCGCCTCGGCGATCACCTCGCCGTGGCCGTCGTCGTCGAAACGGTAGATCATCACGCGGTCGTAGCCGGTGAGCTGCTTGACCTCCGCGGCGGCGCGATCGCACACGTCCAGCACGCCGCGGGCGCCGTGCATGGCGATCATCGCCTGCGAGACCTGGTGCACGAACGCGGTCGCGTCCACCCCGGCCGCGCGCGGTTCGAGCTCGGCGACCACGAGGC
Source organism: uncultured Solirubrobacteraceae bacterium (assembly GCA_964246945.1). GTDB lineage: Bacteria > Actinomycetota > Thermoleophilia > Solirubrobacterales > Solirubrobacteraceae > Palsa-465. The sequence goes on from CAXTTD010000100.1 coordinate 7,071, forward strand.
CTCCCGAGCGGTGGACGCGAAGCTGGTGGGCCCGAGTCCCGCCGTCGTCCGCCACCACCCCCCGGGTGACCCCGCGCGGCCCCCCCCCCGGGGCCGCGGCGCGCGCCCCGGCCCCCCGCGCGCCCCCCGGCCCCACGACCGACGCCAACGGCTCGCCGAGCACCGCCTCGAGCGGCCGTCCGAGCTGTGCGACCACGTTGTCGGAGGCCTGGCGCACGACGAGGTCGGGCTCGGTCACCGTGAGCAGGATCCCGTGGGGCTGAATCGCGCCCGGAATGTGGATCGGCTCGCGGTCGCAGTTGGTGAGGTCGACTGCCGCGCCGCGGTCCAACAGCTCCTCACCGGTCACGCTCACGCGGTCTCCCGCATCCGCGCGGTGAGCGCCGCGAACGTCGCGAGGGCCCCGGCGAGCACCCGGTCGCCGGCAGCCGGGTCCCATCCCGTGAGCACCGCCTGGAAGCGCCGCCAGCGGGCGGCGGTGGCGCGACCCTCCCCGGCGAAGAACCGGGTGGCCGGGGACGCCTGGGGCAGCCGCCGCCGGACCTCGGCGGCGATCAGCAGGCCGCCGAGCGCCGCTCCCTCGTGCACGTACCACGCGCCGAGGGCGTGGTCGGGATCGCGAAACGGCTCCGCCGGGGGCGGGGTCGCTTGCGCGCGCCCCAGCCAGGCGAGATCGGCCGCGAGTCGCTCACGCCGGTGCGCGGGGCCGGCGCGCAGGGCGGCCGGGAGCACGTCGCCGACCCCCTCGAGGATCGACGCACAGGCGTGGCCGAAGCCGTCGAGCACGACGAGGGCGTCGCCGTAGTCGCGCAGCGACGCGAGACGGGATTCGAGGTCGAACGAGCGCTCGGCCGCCAGATGCGCGGCGTGCGTGTCCCGTCGCAGCCGCTCCCCGAGGTGCTCGCTCCGGACCGCTGCCGGCTGCCGGAGGCGATCACGCCGACCGACGAACGGAGGCATCGCCGTGGGTGCCCAGTCCGTCGAGGTCATTAGCCGTCGCTCGCGCGTCCCCGCAGGCTGTCGAATGGCATCCGGCAACCCCGCTCACGCTACTGGATCATCCGGCGGACACCCGGCTCAGCCGCTCGGTTAGAGTCCCGCCGGTGACGCGTGCCGAGCTCACGCTGCAGATCCTCGACGCCCGTCGCCGGCGCGGGCTGAGCTGGACCGAGGTCGCCGAGGCAATCGGGCGTGACCGCATGTGGAGCACCGCCGCCTGCCTCGGACAGCATCCGTTCGACTTCGACAGCGCGCAGCGGCTGGTGGACGTGCTGTCGCTCGGCCTCGCTACCGATCGGCAGGGGGTGCAGGAGATCATCGCCCTGCTGCGCGAGGTGCCCACGCGCGGCGCGTACCCGACCCTCCCGCCGAGCGACCCCACCGTGTACCGCCTCTACGAGGTCCTGCAGGTCTACGGACCGGCGCTCAAGGAGCTCATCCACGAGGACTTCGGCGACGGGATCATGAGCGCGATCAACTTCCGCCTCGACGTCTCGCGCGAGGAGCGCGACGGCGAGGCCCGGGTCCGGATCGTCCTCGACGGGAAGTTCCTGCCCTACCAGTGGTGAACCGCGGCGAGCGCCGCCGCCTCCCGGTCGGGTGCGAGGCCAGGCGCCGGCACGCCGGCGAGCAGCGGCGGCGGACCGTCGAGCGCGCGCATCCACGCCCACGTGTCGGCGACGGTCTCGCTGAGCGGCCGGCAGCGCAGGCCCGCGGCGAGGGCCCGGGCGACCCCCATCCCGTGCATGCCCTCGTAGGGCGTGTCCGGCGGCAGCCAGATCGGCAGCTCGGTCCAGCCCTCGATCCCGCAGCGCTCGATCACCGCGGGGTCGGTCCAGATCAGGCGCGCGTCGGCGGCGCCGGCGCTCGCCCGGCACGCCTCGAGCAGCGTGCCCATCGTGGCGTGCCCGCGCGGGCTCACCACGTTGCACGGACCTCCGAGGCCGGCCGCGGCGGCGTCGCGCAGGAACGCCGCGAGGTCCCGGGCGTCGAGGCAGGCCAGCGGCCGCTCAGGGGGCCCGGGGGCGGGCCCCTCCCCCCCC
>CAXTTD010000100.1:9209-9571 GCA_964246945.1 uncultured Solirubrobacteraceae bacterium
GGCCACGACTCGTCGGCCCCGACCGCGTTCGGCGGGTCGTACACCGACCCACTCGAGACGTACACGTAGCGGCCGGCGCGGGGCGCGAGCAACGTCGCCGCGTGGTGAACGGCGAGCGGCGGCCCCGACCACGTATCGAGGACAAGGTCGAATTCGCGCTCGCGCAGCGGGGCGAGCGTCGCCGGGTGGCCGCGATCGCCGTGCAGCCGCTCGACCCGGGGATCGTCCTCGGCGGGCGTCTCGCCGCGGGTGAACGTCGTCACCCGGTACCCGCGGGCGAGCGCCGCCTCCACGACCGCGCGGCCGTCGAACGCGGTCCCTCCGAGGCCGAGCAGGCTGCGGTCCATGTCGGGGCGCAGATT
>CAXTTD010000101.1:0-9450 GCA_964246945.1 uncultured Solirubrobacteraceae bacterium
GCTCGGAGGCGACCGGCTCGAACGAGCGGCTGCCCTGACCCTCGACGTTGAGGTGGGGCAGGAGGCGGTCAAGGAGCGCGGGGATCTTCCAGTTACGCTCACCGATCGCGATCATGAGCCCCGGGATGAGGACGCTGCGCACGAACAGGGCGTCGAGCAGGACGGCGGAGGCGAGGCCGACGCCGAAGAGCTTGATCGTCAGCTGACCGCCGAGCACGAACGCCGCGAACACGAGCACCATGATCGAGGCCGCCGCGGTGATGGTGCGCCCGGTGGCGGCGAGTCCGTGGGTGACGGCCTCGGTGTTGTCCTGGCGGTGCTGCCATTCCTCGTAGATGCGACTGACCAGGAACACTTCGTAGTCCATTGAGAGCCCGAACAGGATCGCGAACACGATCACGGGCAGAAACGCGGCGATCGGGCCCGTCTGGCTGACGCCGATGACGCCGTCGAGCCATCCCCACTGGAACACGGCGGTGACGACCCCGAAGGCGGCGCTCACCGAGAGCAGGTTCATGACGGCAGCCATGAGCGGGATGAGCAGGCTGCGGAAGACCGCCATCAGCAGCAGGAACGAGAGCAGCACGACGATGCCGATGAACAGCGGGAGCTTCCCGGCAAGCACAGAGGAGAAGTCCTTGAAGATCGCGGTCTGGCCGCCGACCAGGACGTGCACCCGGCCAGCGGAGGCGGCGGGGATGACGTGGTCGCGCAGGGTGGAGATGAGGTCGGTGGTCGACGCGGCCTGCGGTGAGCCCTTCTCGAACACGTTGGCGGTCGCGACGCCGTGGGGCAGCACATGCGCCGGGGTGACCGACACGACGTCGGGGTTGTGCGCCACCGCGGTGAGCACCCGCCCGAACTGCCGGGATTGGCCGGGTCCTCCGACCTTGGCGACGAGCTGCAGGGGCCCGTTGAAGCCCGGACCGAAGCCCTTGGCGAGCAGGTCATAGGCGTGACGCGTGGTCGTGTTCGCCGGGTCCGAGCCCGCGTCGGTGGAGCCGAGGCGGATCGAGCCGAAGGGGATGGCGATGATCAGCATGACCGCTGCGGCGCCGGCGGCGAGCAGCGCGGGATGGGCGCGGAGCCTGCCCGCCCAGCGTCCCCAGGCCGGTGACTCGTCGTTGATCGTGCGCTCCCCGGCCGCGATGGCCCGCCGGGACCGCCGGGTCAGGGTGCGCGGCCCGAAGAACCCGAGCAACGCAGGCAGCAGCGTCATTGCCGCCGCGACGGTGCAGATGACGACGATTGCGGCGGCGATCCCGACGCCGCTGAGGAAGCTCAGGCCCAGGGTGAGCATGCCGAGCAGCGCGATGCAGACGGTGATCCCGGCGAACAGCACGGCGCGGCCGGAGGTGTCCAGCGACTCCATGACCGCGTCGACGCTCGACTTGCCGCGGGCCATCGCCTGGCGGTAGCGCGTGACGATGAACAGGGCGTAGTCGACTCCCACCCCGAGCCCGATGAGCAACGCGAGCTGCTCGCTGAAGGACGGCATCGAGATGAGGTTGGACAGCAGTCCGGTGATCGCCACGCCCGTGGCGAGCGCGAAGCCGGCGGTGAGCAGCGGCAGGACCGCGGCGAGCAGCGATCCGAACACGAGGATGAGCACGATCGCGGCGGCGATGATCCCGAGGCCGAGCCCGCCGGGGCCCATCATGTCGATGCGCTCGATCGCCTGGCCGCCGAGCTGCACCTGCAGGTTGCCGGTCTGGGCCGACCTGGCGACCTTCTCAACGCGTTTGATGCTCGAGAGCGGCAGGTCGTTGGCCAGCTGGTTGAAGGTGACGGTCGCGTAGGCGATCGTGCCCGAGTGGGAGATCTGGCTCCCCCCGCCCGCGGCGTAGGGGGAGGCCACGCGGCCGACGTGCGGCAGCCGTGCGACCCGGCCCAGCATCGCGGTGACGTGGGCGCGCACCGCCGGGTCCGTGATCTTGCCCGACCGCACCGCCACGACGATCTGGTCGCTGTCGCCCGCGGCGCGGGGCGTCGCGCTGTGCAGGAGGTTGGTCGCCTCGGTGCTCTGGGTCCCCTTCAGCGAGAACGAGTTGCTGTAGCCGCTCCCCGTCCCGGCCTCCAGGGCGGTCGCGCCGAGGGCGATCACGAGCCACAGCACAACGACGAGACGGCGATGCTGCACTGACCAGCCGGCGAGACGACGCACAGGTAACCTTCCGGTGAGGAGGAGGAACGAGAGGAGTGAGACCGCCCGTCATGACGGGCGGTCGCAGTACGGTAAGCAGGACTCTGCGGTCACCTTAGAGTATGACCCCGCCTTCCGTCTCACCTAGCGCCCCGCGGCGCGCCGATCACGTCCGCAACCAGGCGAGGCTGCTGCAGGCCGCCCGCGATGTGTTCGCCGAGCAGGGCGCGGACGCGCCGATCGAGGAGATCGCGCGGCGTGCCGGTTTCGCCAAGGGGACGTTCTTCCGCCACTTCCCCACCAAGGAGAGCCTCATCCAGGCCCTGGTGGCCGAGCATCTCACCGCGCTCGGGGAGATCGCTCGGGAGATCAACGCGACCCGCGAGCCCGGGTGGGAATCGCTGCGCACGATGCTCGAGCGTTTCCTCGACCAGGTCGCCGACGACCGCGCTCTCGCCGACTTCATGGACTCCGGCGAGCGGATCGTCGCCGACGAGAGCATCTGCCTCGCCCGACGAGTCCTCGACGACGAGGTCGAGCGCGCCGTCACCGACGCACAGGCGCGGAACGAGGTCCGGCCCGACGTGAGCGGCCGCGACATCCCGCCGATCATGTTCATGATCATCCGCACCACCGCCCGCCACAACGCCACCCAGCCGATGCTCGGACGCCGGTATCTGCGGTTGTTCCTCGACGGCGTCCGCGCGGGGCACGCCAGCGACCTCGGGGAGGCCCCGCTTCCCAACCTCGGGAAGGCGCCGCTTCCCAAAATCGGGGAGGCCCCGGTTCCCAGGATCCCGCCTGATGGTGATCTCGCCGGCTCCCCGAGCGGGGCTGCATGACCGTCTCGAGACGGCCGGTTCGGTCGCCTTGTGGGTCCGAAGCCGAAGTCGCCGGGAGAACTTCGGCCTAAGCTGACGAATATGGCAATCCGCCCTGCTGCCGATCCCGGTCGGACCGCCGTCGGTACCTGGAGCGGCGGGCGCTTCATGCACTTCGGGGAGCCGATCGACGACGCGCGCTTCGCGGCCATGGTCACTCCCGGCGACGGCATCGACACCGTTCTCACCGCTGACGTCTACGGGGCCGGCGAGGCCGACGCGATGCTCGGCCGCGCGCTCGCGGGAGGCGCCCGCCCGCGCGAGCAGATGTGCGTCGTCGGTGCCGTCGGGCACGACTTCTACACCGGTGAGCGCAACGGTCCCAAGGGCTTCCCGCGCTTCACCGATCCGGCGCTGCGCGGACCCGGGGGGTACGCCGACTACCTCCGGATGGCCGCCGAGCGCTCGCTCGGGCGGTGTGGTCTGGATACGTTCGACCTGCTGCTGCTGCACAACCCGGACCGCATCGGCTATACGAGCGAGGCGGTGTGGGACGGGATGGCGGGGCTGCGGGACGCCGGCCTCACCCGGATGATCGGGGTCGCCCCGGGGCCCGCCAACGGCTTCACTCTCGACCTCATCGACTGCCTCGAGCGCTTCGGCGACCGGATCGACTGGGCGATGATCATCCTCAACCCGCTCGAACCATGGCCCGGTGAACTCGTGCTCGGCGCCGCCGCCCAGGCTCAGGTGCAGCTCATCACCCGCGTCGTCGACTACGGCGGCCTGTTCTTCGACGACCTCGTACCGGGCCAGGAGCTCGCGTCGGGCGACCACCGCGGGTTCCGCCCGGCAGGCTGGATCGAAGCCGGGCGGGAGCGGATGGAGCCGATGCGGGCGATCGCGCAACGCGCCGGGCTCTCGATGATCCAGCTCGCCTGCCAGTGGAACCTCGCGCACGCGCCGGTCGCCTGCTGCGCGCCCACTTTGATTCAGGAGATCGGTCCGGAGGCGCGGACGATCGAGGCCAAGCGCGCCGAGCTCGCCGCGCTGCCCGGCGACCTCCGGCTCACCGCCGAGGACGTCGCGCTCATCCGCCAGCTCGGCAACAACACCGGATCGATGCTGCTCAAGGGCGCCAACCCGAGCTTCTCCGGCGACGAGCAGCCCGACCGCTGGACGCTCGACGCCTCGCTGCGTGAGGTCGCTGCACGCTGGCGGATTGCGCCCGAGCGCGACCTCGTGCAGGCGGCCGTCGCCGCCCCCTGAGCGTCCGCTCACCGTAGGCTCCAACTGCGACGCGGTGCGCTCCGCGGGCGGCGGCCGAGCGTGGGGGCGAGCTACTGCCACTTCACCCGCTGCGAGCGGCGCTCCCGGTGCGCCGCTGGCAGCGTGATTCAGCCGCGGCGTTTCCCCGACAGGCGGAAGAGCGCGCGGTGCGGCTCGGCGGGCTCGATGGGGTCCCGGAGATCTGTCCCGGCACCGCCGGTTCACGACGCACGCGGCTTGCTGGAAGCGGCTCCCCGCCAATGACCTGCCGCGCCACCCGGAGTCCGCGCTCCGCGCCCCGCGCCCACTCTGGGAGGTTCACGGGGCGCAGCGCCCGCTCAACCTCCCAGAGTCCGCCTCCGGGAACGAAACCCGATCAGGCGGGGGTGAAAACCGGGACTCTGGGAGCTCTGGAGGGTGTATGGCCCCTCAGAGCTCCCAGAGTCGGATGCGGGCCGTCGCCGAGCGCCAATGGGGCGTCATCTCCTTCGCCCAGCTGCTCGACGCCGGCGTCACCGTCGACGAAATCCGCGGCATGGTGCGGCGTGGGCAGCTGTTGCGCCTCTATCACGGGGTGTACGCCCTTGGCCACGCACGGCTCACGATGCGCGGCCGGCTGTACGCGGCCCTGCTCGCCGCCGGCCCGGGCGCCTTCCTCAGCCATCGGACCGCCGCGGCGCACCGGCGGCTGTGCCGGCACCCGACCCGCATCGAGGTGACTGTCCCGACCGGCCGGACGCCGCCGGCTCCGCCCGGGCTGCGCGTCCACCGCACGACGATCCCCACCGACCGCACCCAGGCGCGCCTGGACGACGGTTTGCTCGTCGCGACCGTCCCCCGGATCATCATCGACCTGGCCCGGACCGAGCGCCCGGGCGAGATCCAACGCCTGATCCGAGAGTCGATTCGCACCGGCCAGTTCGACCTCGCCTCGCTCAACGACGCGATCGGCGCCCATCCCCGCCGCCCCGGCACGGGGCTCGCCCGCGCGGCGTTGCGGCGCTACGTGCCCGGCAGCGAGGATCGCCGGTCGTGGCTCGAGACCCAGTTCCAGAATCACGAGCGCAGTGACCCCCAGCTGCCCACGCCCCTCTACAACCAGCACCTCCTCGGCTACGAGATCGACGTGATGTGGTCCGAGCAGCGCGTCACGCTGGAGCTCGACGGGCGCCCGTACCACATCGCGGTTGAGGACTTCGACCGCGATCGCACCAAGGACCGCACACTCATCCGGCACGGCTGGCGGCCGGTCCGGGTCAGCGACCTGGAATGGGAGTTCGACCGGACCCAGGTGATCCACGACCTCTACGCGATTATCGGCGTCTGATCCGGTGCCACCGGTCGCACCGGCCGCCGCACCGGTCGCACCGGCCGCCGCACCGATCGCACCGGCCGCACCAGTCACACGGCCGGCGCCACCGGCCGCCGGGGGGCCTCAGCGGCCGGGCGTACCGCCGCCGGACGCGGCCTCGAGCTCGGGCTCGTCGCGGATCCACTCGCACCCGGCCGACAGATCCTCGACGCCCATCGCGGCGGTCACGTTCAGCCACATGCCGTAGCGGAAGAAGTCATCGAGTTCCTCCTGGTCGGTGTCGGGGCCCATGAGCCCCGCGACGAGGCGCACGAGCCGGGCGTAGTTGGCGCGTACCCGGTCGCGGATGACCGGGTCCTCGCAGGCGGCGTAGGACTGCAGCTGGAGCATGAGCATGTCGCGGTCGGTGCGCAGCATGTCGACGTAGGCGTTGCCCATCCACTTGCCGATCGTGTAGTCCGCGGCCGCCGTGTCGGGCGACCAGCCGGCGGCGGCGTCGCTGAGCAGTTCGCTCACGCGCTCGTAGCAGCGATCGACCGCAGCAAGGAACAGCTCGCGCTTGGAGCCGAACAGGCTGAACACGTAGGGCTGCGCCACCCCCACCGAGCGGGCGACCCGGTCGACCGGCGTGCCGTGGTAGCCACCGGCCGCGAATTCGTGGACCGCAGCGTCGATGAGCGCGTCCCGGCGCTCGGCGGCCGGGCCGCGCTGGCGGATGGACTTCGGCTGCGCGCTCGAGGTGCTCGCCATGACAGTGGCGATCCTACGCCACGCCCGCGGCGAGCGGTCGGGCCTCGGCGCTGGCCGGCTCCCGCTCAGGGGCCTCCGCGACCGCGTGGGCGAGCGCCGTCTCGCGGGTGCTGAACGGCAGCACCAGCGGCAGGATCGCCCCCGCAGCGAGGACCCCGGCGCCGACCCACATCGCCGGGTTGAGACCGCTCACGAACGCCTGCGGCGAGGTGTAGCCGCCGTGGCTCGTGAACACGGTGGCAAGCACCGCGATCCCCAGCACGCCGCCGAGCTCGCGGATCGCGTTGGTCGCGCCCGACGCCTGACCGGCCTGGTCAGTGCGCACCGAGGCGAGCACCGCGTTGGCCGACGGCGCGAACACGAGCGCCATCCCGGAGCCGCCGAGCACGAACGGGACGATCATCTCGGTGTAGCTGGTGTGAGTCGAGACGACCGCGGCGAGCCAGCCGAGGGCGATCGCCTGCAGGGCGAGGCCGGCGGCCATGAACAGCCGCGATCCGAAGCGCTCGGAGAACACCCCGGCGAGCGGGGAGACGACGAGCACCGTGCCGGTCCAGGCGAGCAGCTTCACTCCGGCCTGCAGCGGCGAGTTGCCGAGCACGTCCTGCAGGAACTGGCTGAGGAAGAAGATCGAGCCGAACATCCCGAAATACATCGACAGCGAAACCGCGCTGGTAACCGCGAAGCCGCGGGATGCAAAGAATTCCATCGGCAGCATCGGCTCGGCGGTGCGCCGCTCGTGCGCCACGAAGGCGATGATGAGCACGACACCGGCGGCGAGGGTGGCGAGCACCTCGGTCGCGCCCCAGCCGAGAGTCTGGCTGCGCACGAGGCCGTAGACGACTCCGAACAGGCCGGTCGAGCCGAGTGCGAGCCCGGCGAGGTCGAGCCGGCGGGCGGGGCCGTGGCTCTCCTTGAGCCGGCGGCCGGCGAGCGGCACGAGCACCGCGCCCACGGGGACGTTGATCCAGAAGATGTCGTGCCAGGAGCCCAGCTGGATGACGGCGCCGCCGACGAGCGGCCCGAGCGCGACCGCGATCCCACTGATCCCCGACCACACGCCGAGCGCGAGGCCGCGCTGGGAAGGCGGGAAGGCGTCGGCGAGCAGCGTGAGGGTGAGCGGGGTCGCGATCGCGGCGCCGACGCCCTGGGTGGCCCGCGCGGCGATGAGCAGGTCCGCCGAGGGAGCGAGGGCGGCGCCCGCCGAGGCGAGCGTAAACAGGGCGATGCCGGCCATGAACATGCGCTTGCGCCCGAAACGGTCGCCGAGGGCGGCGCCGGTGAGCAAGAGCACCGCGTAGGAGAGCGTGTACGCGCTCGTCGTCCATTCCAGCGCCTGGATCGAGGCGCCGAGGCTGTGGCGGATGCTCGGGAGCGCGACGCTCACCACGAGGTTGTCGAGCACCACCATGAACAGGCCGACGGAGACGAGGACCAGCGTCCACATCCGTCTACGTGAATCCGACATACGAGACCTCCGTCCGCAATTGAGAGTAGTGACTGCTAAGCACAGCTGGATAACTTAGCAGCAACTAATAATCTGTCAAGCCGGCGCATGTGTCCGGCCTCTGTGCGAACGTGTGTTCGTCTCATGGACTATGCAGAGCTCCACTGCCATTCGGCCTTCTCGTTTCTCGACGGCGCCTCATTGCCCGACGAGCTCGCGGCCGCCGCGCTCGCCCTCGGGTACCGCTCGCTCGCGCTCACCGACCACAACTCGGTCTCCGGCTCGATGGAGTTCGCGGTCGCGGCTCGTGCCCTCGGACTGCAGGCGATCCACGGTGCCGAGCTCGACCTCGACGATGGCCGCCATCTCACCCTGCTCGTCCTCGACGGACGTGGCTGGTCGAACCTGTGCCGGCTCATCACGCACGCGCACGCACCCACGCGCGAGGGGCGGCCGGGCGCGCCGGCGACCGAGCCGGTGGTGGCCCTCGCGACCGTGATCGAGCACAGCGAGGGGCTCGTCTGCCTCAGCGGCTGCGCGCAGCGGGGAGTCCATGACGAGCCGACGCTGCGCGCGCTGCGTGACGCGTTCGGCCGCGAGCGGCTGCGGGTCGAGCTGCAGCGGCCGTTCCTGCGCGATGACCGGGCGCGCAACCGTCGCCTTCAGCAGCTCGCCCGCCGGCTCGAGCTTCGCTGCGTGGCCACCGGGAACGTCCACGCGCACGCTCGCGCGCGGGCGCCGCTGCAGGACGCGTTCGTCGCGCTGCGCACCCACTCCACGCTCGACTCCTCAGAGCCGCTGCGGCGGGGCAACTTCAGCCACGTGCTCGCCTCTCCGGCCGCGATGGCCGCCCGCTTCGAGGAGCACCCCGACGCGGTCGCCGAGTCCGTGGCGCTCGCCGACACGCTGCGCTTCGACCTCGGCCACGATCTCGGCTATCGCTACCCCGGAGCTGAAGATGTGACGGCGATGCCCCGCCTGCGCGGGCTGTGTGAGTCGTTGATGACCGGCCGCTACGCCGAGGCGGACGCCGGGGTGCGGGGGCGGGCCACCGAGCGCCTGGAGCAGGAGCTCGGAATTATCGCGCGACTCGATCTGCCCGGATTCTTCCTGCTGCACCACGAGATGCTCGTGCTCGCGCACGAGGTGGCGATCGAGGTGCGCGGCCCGGACGCGGCGCGCGCGCTGCTGCCGCCGGGGCGGGGGAGGGGCTCGAGCGTGTCCTCGATCGTCTGCTACCTCACCGGCCTCTCGCACGTTGACCCGATCGCCAACGAGCTGCTCATCGGCCGTTTCCTGCACGAGGAGCTCACCTCGCTGCCCGACATTGACCTCGACTTCCCGCGCGACATCCGCGAGCGGCTCATTCCGCGTATCCACGAGCGCTTCGGCCACGACCGCTCGGCCCTGGTGGCGGCGTTCCCCACCTACCGCGCCCGGGGGGCGATCCGCGAGCTCGGCAAGGTGCTCGGCCTGCCGCCCGGGGAGATCGAGCGGGTCGCGCGCGGCAGCGAGGGGTGGAGTGCGCGGGACGTGGCGCACGACATCGAGAGCGTGTTCGGAGTCGAGCTCGGCGAGGAGTTCGCGGGCGTCACCGAGCTCGAGACGCGGGACTTCCACGACCCACCGCCGCCGAGCGTGGATCCACGACGCGACGCAGGCTGCGGGGCGCGCCCGCCCGATCGGGGCCCGGGTGCGGGGCGGGGGT
>CAXTTD010000102.1:0-8948 GCA_964246945.1 uncultured Solirubrobacteraceae bacterium
ACCAGGAACCGCACCGGCTCACCCCGGCGTCAGAAGCCGAGCGCGAACTTCGCGTTTTCCCGACCGTCTCCCAGCAGATCACCGGATCTGAGCATCGCCCTGCAAATCGGCGTTTTCTGTGGGTAGGCCATCGAGCGGATCTACGGTCGTCTCCGGGTGTCTTGCTGACACCTTGCTGACACCTGCGCTTGACGCGGCGGCGAGATCGAGCGGCTCGCCGAGGTCCTCGTCGAGGAGGTGAACGTAGGTCGCCAGTGTAAACCCGGGCGAGTGATGCCCGAGCCACCGCTGGACTTGGACGGCGTTGCGGCCGCCGGCGAACAGCATCGACGCGCACGTGTGGCGCAGCGTGTGCCAGCCCATCCATGGCGCGCCGATCTCCTGCGCGAGCGGCTTGAGCATCCGGGCGCTCAGGTTGCGGTCGTGCAGCGGGCGCCCGTCATCGGCGCAGAACACGAGCTCTCCGTCCTCGCCGTGGTCGGTCTGCTTCCGCCGGCGTCGTAGGTCGATGACGAGCTCGTGAGCGAGCGGGACGTCTCGTCGGCCGTGCCGGGTCTTCGGCGGGTTGTAGCGGCCCTTGACGTATGCGCGACGAACCTTGACCCGAGGCTGTGAGCCGTCGAGCTCGAGATCCTGCCAGCGAAGGGCGAGCGCTTCGCTGATCCGCAGGCCGGTCGAGGCGAGCAGCCGCAGCAGCGTGCGATGGCGTTCCGGGGCGATCGAGAGGAGCGCGGCGAGCTGGTCCCGGCTGAGGGCTCGTCGGTCAGGTTCGTCGCTCTCGCCGCTCTCGGCGGCGCGCTGGGCGTCTCGGGCGGGGAGCGCGGCGCCGGCGGTCGGGTTGTGGCGGATCAGACCCTCCTGCATCGCTGTGCCCATGCAGGCGCGTACAGGCGCGAGGATTCCGCGGACCGTGGAGTCGGCGAGCGTGATGGGATGCGGCTGGATGTGCTCGGCGGCGGAGAGCCGTCCCGCTGCGATCAGCTCACCTCGACGGGCAGCGGCGGCTCGTTCGCCCTGCGCTTGACCGTCGCACAACCACCCGACGAACCGGGAGATGTCTCTAGGACCGATCTGCGAGATACCGCGGCGGAGCTGCTCGTCGAAGAACGGCACCGCGTAGGTCTCAAGCGCTCGGCGATAGCTCTGTCGGGTCTGTTCACGGAAGCCACGCCGGCCACGCCCCTGGTAGCGGTCAATCCAGTCAAGGGCGTAGGCGCCGAACGCAAGCTTGGCGGACGGGTGGTCGACGCCCTCCCTTGCGTCGGCCTCCCGCTTGGCCTTCAGTGCTCGCGCGGCGTCGTAGGTCGGCGCGGTTTCCTGGCGCTGCTTGCCGTCGAGACCGCGGTATTGGACGGCGTACTTGGCTCCGCGCTTGTAGACGCCCGGGGTCTTGGTCTTGACAAGCGGAGCGGCCATCACTCCTCCGTCAGATCCTCATCCGTCAGATCCCTCAGAACCCACGGTCGAGCGTCCAGCTCCTTCCTGAGTGCTTGGAGGTCATCAGCGAGGTCATCAACTGGATGCTCAATCGCCGCAGCTAGCAAAGCGTTCTCGGCTACGATGGGATCGTCTCTCACGAGCAGCGCGATGCTGTACCGCAGCGGCTTTCTATGCATTGCCTCTCGTCGTATGTCTAGGAGTGTCATCAGGCCGTCCGCTGCAGCGTCGACCGGGTCCGTCTCCGACGCCCTTTTCATCAAGTCGAGGTCAGCATCGTTGGCTTCAGCGTGCTCGACGAGACGGGCCTGTCGCTGCTCAATGAACGCCCGCAGCTCAGTCAAATCGCTGGGCGTGAGGTCACCGATGAGACGCTCGAACGCTGCGGTCCGATCCTCGTCAGAAAGGTCAGCAGCCGCCTCCATTTGCTCGGCGATCTCCCGGATCTTGTCGGGGTCGTTCATTTCCATAGTCGTCTCCAGATGCCGGCGCGGCCGACGGACCGGCCGACGATCACGTTGCGGGTTCGGCGCGCGACGCGCCGGGGGTTTCCCGACGCGACCGCGCTGATGTCGTTGCTGATCCGAGTGGCCCGGTACAGCTGGGATGTGAGGGATCGCCGGCGGCCCATCACGCGTCCTCCCCGTGCCGCTCCGGATTTCGGTGTGGATCAGGTTTCGGTGCCGGCCCCGGGACGATTCGGTAGGCCCGCCCGGTTCGGCGTTGTAGGACCCGGACGAACGCCTCTGCGGCCGCTTGGGTGACGGGGTCAAGCGGCTGTTCGAGTCTCTCGGCCATCATGCCTCTTTCAGTTGTTGTTCGAGAGCTTGAAGCTCAGGCGGCATCTCAGATCCCGTAGTCGACGGGGTAGGCGTCGCATCCTTGAACGATCTTTACCGCCTGGGCGTAGGAGATCTGTCGATCGCCTTTGCCGCCTGGGCGTAGGAGATCTGTCGATCGCCTTTGAAGAGACGCAGCAGATTGTGGGCGGCCGGTCCACTCTTGGACGCATACCCCACGCGCCGTGCGAGATCGTCCCACGAGATGTCCTCGCGCTCGATCGTCCTCTCGCAGAGTTCCCTGAACGGCGCGTTATCGAGGAGATCACCCTGGACCGAGACGCCCGCCTGCTTCCTCCAGGCTTGTAGCGCGCTCACAGACACGCCGTGCTCTGAGGCGGCCACCCTAAAGCCGACCTCCCGCGAGCGTTCGACCGCCGCCGCCTTCCGACTCTCCGTGATGACGATCATGACCGACCCCCCGCCACCTCGGCCGGGCTCAGCGCATCACGCATCCGGACGGCGGAATCGTGAACGTCGGACGCGACACGCCGCTGCTCCGGCGGGAGATTCCAGAACGTCTCCCCGTCGGCGCTGGATTCCACCGCGTAGATGCACCCCTCAAACCCGCTGACCAGCTCCCGGTCCTGGACCGGCAGGTCAAGGGAAGCCCCGAGCTCTGCGTCGCGCACCTGGCGGATGCTCGCGTGCACGGCCGAGAAATCCGCGACCATCGCATCGATGGCCCGGTCCTGATCGCTCGTCCTGCGTGCCAACGCGATGTCGTGGGCGTGCTCGTAGATAGCGCCGGCGAACGGCGTCGATGAGTACTGGTCGAGCTTGTCGTAGATGACCTCCCAGAGCGCGCTCTGCAGCGCCATCCGGGTCGGCTCGTCGGTGATCGTGATCTGCATCACGGCTCCTCTCAGTTATGAAAGGGCCGACCGTCGAGCGAGGAGGCAGAGCGACCAGCGGAGTCGGTAGGTTGCGCTGCGCACGCCGAAGGCCAGTCCCTTCGTCGTGTAGGAGGCCCGTATGCGCTACAACGCTGCGGGCCTCCGCTATGTGGCGCGGGAGCATACGCCCGGACCCGGCAGACCGCAACCGGCGGGGGATAAGGGGCCGAGTCATCCACCTTCGAACTGGGCAGGACCAAGCCATGACGAGATTTCTTACGCGCCGGCAGCGGCGAGGCGAAGCGTTGAGTCCAGCCCGGGTGCTGCAGCGGATGGGCGCGCCTGGCTGGACGTTCCAGACCGGGTCGCTGGTTTCGCTGACCTGGTGCGTGGTCTTGTGGATCAAGGCAAAGACCGTCGATCAAGCAGAACGCGGTCACGCGGAACGACGGGCGTTGTATGTCGGGCTGTGGACCCCGACGCTGTTTGCCGTCGGCGCCACGCTGGACAGGCAGAACGGCTGAGGTCGACTGCCGATAGGCAGGTTGACGCATCGACGCGCGAGGAGGCTCTCGACGAGGACACGGTTCTCCGCGAGGGAGCGGAATCGACGCACCTCCTCGCGGTTCAAGCCGTCACAAGTTGTGACGGCTCTGGTGTGCTGGTTCGCGCCGACCTCAGCGGGCCCGAGCAGGTCGCCGATAAGCAGCTCAGCCGTTGTTGTCCTGATTGCCGTAGCGCTCGTCCCACAGGTCGCTCTCCACGCCTTCTGGGTCGTCTGGGTCGATGACCTCGTTCGTCACGCGCAGGTGCCCGAACCCCGGCGCCCCGTGAAGCTGACGCCGCCAGTGCTGCTCCGAGTGCGCGATCCCGAGCCGGTAGCCGGCGCAGAGAGCATCAACAAGCGCCGTGTTAACCGCCTCCAGGTCGTGATCAGACAGCGGCGTCACCTCGAGCTGCTTCAAGAGTTCGCCTCCGACCCGGCCGTGGAGGTCGATGATCTGCGGTGTCGCGTCGATGCTCATGTCGATCCTGCGACGGCAGCGTATGCGCCGGTCAAAGCGTTCTGCCGAAGCGACGCCTTGTAGGTCTGCTCACCGACCTTCCGCCCCTCCATCTGGTTCGTGATCGTGATGTACGCGTTGATCGGCGCGCCGCCCATGCTCGGCGACGAAGCGCCCGGCAACATGCCGGTCGCGTTCATCGTATTCAGAGCCGGCAACCCGATCCGGTCGCTTGCCTGCTTGCGCATGACGTACTCGCCGGCCGACAGCCACGCCGGGATCGTGTCCGTACCGCGCGGGCCGGCGAGACCACCGCCCGCGAAGTGGCTGGTGATAAGACCACCGGCGCTGTGGAAAATCTTGTTAGCGAACCATTCCGGGCTCAGCGCCTCATGTTTAGAGCCGATAGTCAGGCTTCTCAGAATGCCTACTGGACCTTTGCCGCTTATCGGGTCGCTGGCGGCGCTGCCGGCACCAACTAGCTTGCTGACTCCGTCGGCGAACAGGGTGATCGCTGGCATCAGCTTGATCAGCGCGTTCGTCAACGGGACCGCCAGACGAACCCACGCCTTCGTGAGCTGCACGATCACCGGCGCCAAGGCGGTGACCAGCCGGGTGATCGCCGGGGTCAGCTTGGTGATCAGCCGGGTCATCACCGGCGCGAGCGTCGAGATGAGCCGCTCCATCGGCGGGGCGAGCCGGTTGATCATCCGGATGATCACCGGCTCAAGATCAGTCACCAGCCGAGTGATCGGCCCCACGAGCGCTTTGAACATTCGGGTGATTGGCGGCGCGAGCACCCGAATCGCGTCAGACACGATCCGCAGTGCTGCGGTGACCGGCGGCATGAGGACTTGCAACGCCGCGGCCAGCGGCGGCACCACCATCCGCAGCATGTTCGCCAGCGGCGGCAGCCACTGCTTGATCGCCTCACCGACCGCGGGCATCGCTTCGCTGATGGCAGTCGCCAGCGGAGGCAGCGTCGCCTTTAGCGCCGCGTCGACCGGTGGCAGCAGTGTCTTCAACGTGCTTGACAGCAGGCTGAACGTGGACTGGAACAGGGTCGTGATCATCGGCATCGACTCGGTCAACGCGTTTGTCAGGGTCGGAGTGATCGCGACGAACATCCGCGAGAACTGGACCAGGAAGCCGCCGAGACTCTTCGTCAACGGCCCCACACTCGCTGAGAGAATCGGCCCGAGCGGGCGCAGCACCTTCTCGAGCTCAGGAACGATCCCGTGAAACACGCGTGCGAACTGCGCGACGATCGGGGTCATCGTCTGCCCGAAACTGTGCTCGACCCCTTTCAGGCTGGAGGTGATCGACGACAGCGCCGTCGCGGCCTGATTGTGACCCTTCGCGACCGACTTCACCGACTCATACGTGCCGGCGCCCAGAGCACCGATTCCCGCGCCGGCGAAGCCGAGACCCGCGCCTGCAAGGCCGAGGCCGCCGAGGCCGGCGTAGCCCGAAACCTTGGCGAACCCAAGCAGACTGCCCAGCCCAAAGGTGCCGCCACCACCACCACCTTGCCGACGAACACGGACAAGGCTGTCGTTCAGGTCGTCGACCTGCCCGCGCAGCCGCCCCACGCCCTCGGAGGAATCGTCGGCGCCGTCACCGATTCCGCTGAGATGATCCCGCGACGCGTCAGAGTCGCGCTTCAGTGCCTCCTCGGTCTCCTTCGACTCGACGCGGACCTTCGCGAACCCCTCAGTCACCCCACGGTCATCCACGGTGATCGTCAACCGGACGGTGTTGTCAGCCATGTCAGGCTGCCTTCCCGCTGAGCGCGCGCAGGCGGGCCCGAGGCGAGCTCGCTCCCGGCTCCGGGTCAGCCGGCGCCCACTCCTGCAACGGCTTTACCTCCAGGCACCGATAGCGCTCGCGCAACCGGGTCAGCTCCGTCTCGTGCTCGGCGATCTCCCGCCTGACCGCGGCCAGCGCCTTCTCCCGTACAGCCCGCAGCGGGGCCTCTCGCTTCAACCGCTCGCGCAGCTCCTGTTCCGCGCGCGCTGCCTCCTGGCGCCGCTGCTCGCGCGCCAACGCGTGCTGAGCGTGGACGATCTCCTGGAAGTCTGTCCAGTTCAACGGAGTCGGCTTCGGGCCGGTGGCGCGCTTGACCTCCGCCACCTCCCGCTTCAGCGCCGCGAAGTCGTTCTCAGTGATCTCGGTCACCGCGGGCCTCCCTGCAACCGCTCAACAGCCTGACGGGCCTTGCGGATCTCACGCTGGCGCTCACGCTCGACCTCCTCAACCCGCCAGGCGGCATAGAGACGTCCCGCCGCCGACCCCGACGAAACCCGAGGCGCGCACCCGGTCGCGTGCACCACACCACCAACGGCCGCTGTCATCTCACCGAGACGAGCATCAAGCTCCCCGAGACGCCGCTCGACCGCGTCCAGGCGCTCCAGCACCGCCGCCATGTCCTCGCTCACACCGGGCCGTTCGATGTCGACCGACATCACGCCGCACCCCGGGCCTCGTCAAGCTCACGCTGCGCGCTCGCGACCCGCGCAAGGCGACCCTGCTCATCGCGCCGGCGCTCGTACTTCGCGAGGAAGCCGCCGAGGAGCGGCTTTCCAGCCGGGCCGTTGATCCCGTAGGTCAGCGAAACGAGCTGACCGACCGCGACCTCGATTCGGTCCAGTCGCGCGAGGATCTCATCGACATTCTGTGCCTGCGCCGTCGCCATCACGTCCTCCTTGTTGATCATCGGTACCTCCGCAGCTCCCGCTCCAGCCACTGCCGATCGTCTGACCGGCGTGCTGAGGGCCGCGAGCGACGTGCCGGAGTGGGACGCACGCCACCACCAGCCAGCTCACGGTCAAGCCACGCTCGAGCACCCGTCGTGTAATCCAGGACCGGCGATGCGGCCCGTGCCGAGCGTCCACGGCCCGCGGAGCGCGCGGTCAGCACCGAGCTCGTCGCCGGATTCGCACCGTGGGTCACGATCGACACGTCCCCGCGATGCAGCGCAACCGACCGGATCGTCCGCTGGCTGTGGTCAGCATTCCACTCTTGGTCCGTCACGCGGAACCCGAAGCTCATCTGGTCAACGTCGCCGCGCTGCATCTTCGGCACGATCGACCGGACATCCGGATCGTGCGGATTCAAGTCCGCGTCGACCAGCAGCCCACGGGAATCTTCAGCGAGAGTCATCGTCCCGGACTTCGTCCGAGCGAGCGGTAAGCCAGAGTGGTTAATGAGGAGCGCGACGTCCGGATGCTCGCCGAGCGTCCGTTTGAACGCGCCGCGGCTAATCGTCTCCGTGAAGCTCCCCATGTCGTACGGGTACTCCGTGATCGACGCGTACCCCGAGAACCGGAACATGCCATCGCTCAACTCGCGGATCTCGACGTTCTGCGCATCGAAGTGCCGGACCTCAAGAGCCCCGTCAAGCTCACCGGCGCGCTGGCGGCGACGCTCCGAGCCGTCGAGCGCCTCATCTGCCGATCGCTTCGTCGACCCGTCGCTGTTCCAGTTGTCCGGAATCAGCCGGCTCGCATTCAGCGCCTTCGCCCGGGCGATGATGAACCGCCGCAACGGCGCCTTATCCGCGAGGTTCGACCGGCCGATGGCGTGGATCGCGTTGACCACGTCCGTCCGGTTCGCGATCGGGAACGAGAAGTGCCCGTCAGGATTCTTGAACGCCTGTCCCTTCGCGCCAAGAGCGTCAACCTCAGCCTGCGTGTATGCCCGCAGCTCCGTCGTGTCAGTCATCGCCATGATCTCCGTGAATCCCCACCTGTCGCATCGCCCGCGGTATCCCACGCATGGTCTGCCGGCCAGCCTGCGGCGACAAGCACGGCAGTGAGCCAGTTACGCGCACCGAACACCCGCACGGCGTCCGCCCGCGCACCGTCAGACATCACTCGGTCAGCCTCCCGCGCGATCTCACGCAGCGTGTCCGTCGAGGCTCGGTCGAGCTGCGCGAACTGCTCAGTCGTCATGAGTCCTCCGCCAAGAACGGCGTGTTGACCAACGCTTCATCAACCCGAGCACGCAGCCCGACGGGGTGAACGTCCCACTCAGCCGCCGCGGCGTCGATTGACCACGCCCCATCGACCACGTACACGACCGCCGCCTCATAGCGCGCGTCAGACAGCCGCCCAGGACCCTTCCGCGACCGCAGCCGCTCCGAATCCCACGGCCGCGAATCATTGACCGGCATATCCGGAAAGTCCGCCGGGGTCAACCGGCGGCTGAGACGGATCTCCAAGCAGCCGATGCACAGCAATCCGACGGGCTCCACCACCGGCCACGCGTCATCGCGAACCACGTAGATCTCGTGCGGACGAGTCTCGTCGCCGCAGTCGCCGCAGATCGCCTGAAGGTCAGCGTCCACGCTCACCACCAGTCCGCTCGGACAAGACGAGGCGGCGACTGTGCTGCGGGGCGAGACCGCGACGACGTCGCCCGGTTGCATGCGGGATGCTCAGGACCCGTCCACCGCGTTCGGTCAAGGTCGTCGTGACCGAGGTCCCACGCCTCGCCGGCGTTGATCCACCCGCCGCACCGCACGCACTCGTGCCCGTACCGGTCCACGACCTTCGCCCACCGGGCACGCTCACGCTGATGCGCCAAGCCATACCCACGCTCGCTCGTCGTCCCGGACGCGCGGGTCGCTGCCTGACGCCGCGCAGCACGCCAGCGATCAGCCTCGACGCGACACGCACCGCAATACGAGTGCTTGGCGGTGATCGTGGGCGCTCCACACGCGCAACGACGCGTCGTCATGACTTCGACCCCAACCCCAGTTGCGGGCTTATTTTGCTGCGGAGAGATTTTTTTTGACGGGCCGGTCGTGCGCCGGTCGCGACATACTTTGC
>CAXTTD010000102.1:9017-9427 GCA_964246945.1 uncultured Solirubrobacteraceae bacterium
GGGCCGGTCGTGCCCGGCGGGTCGAGGACTTTACCCCCGCCCCCCTACCCCTACCCTTGCTCTCGGCGGCGAGTGCCTCGTCGATCTGTCGTGCTAGCGAGGGGGCGGGTGTCCGGTCGCCGGTGGCGTACGCGGCTAGCCGCTTGGGTTCCACGCCGTTGTGTGCAGCGACGAGGTTCAGCGCGGCGGTCTGTGCTGGGGTGAAGCTCTGTGTCATCAGTCGTCGGTCTCGGCGAGATGAGCCGCGACGTCGGCGATCACGTCCGTGATCGCGCCGATGACGTAGTCCTGCTGGTCGGAGTCGTAGCCGACCAGGGCTTGCGCTGTGGTCAGCGCGTTGGTCAGCGCGGTCTGGATGTCTGCGGGTGAGCTCACGGCTGGTTCCTTCGTTGGTCGAGGAGGTACTGCAG
>CAXTTD010000103.1:0-8967 GCA_964246945.1 uncultured Solirubrobacteraceae bacterium
GCGACGACAAGTCCTATCCGTACATCGCGATCTCGCTCGACGAGGAGTTCCCGCGCGTGTACTTCACCCGCGAGCGCCACCGTCGCGATCGCGCTTACTTCGGTCCCTACTCCAATGCCAAGCGGGTGCGCTCGACGCTCGAGGTGCTCGGCAAGGTATTCATGTTCCGCTCCTGCGACGGGCCCACTCCCGGCCGGCGCAGCGGCTCGCCGTGCCTCGACTACTACATCAAGCGCTGCGAGGCCCCGTGCGTCGGCTACGTCGACCGCGACGGCTACCGCACCGCGATCGACGGCGTGATCGCGTTCCTGTCCGGTCGCTACAAGGAGATCGAGCAGCGCCTGGAATACGAGATGCGCCTCGCCGCGGCCGAGCAGCGCTTTGAGGACGCTGCGCGTGAACGCAACCGGCTGCGGGCGATCCGCTCGCTGCTCGAGCGCCAGCGCGTCGCCCACGAGGGCGCCGGGTCCTTCGACGCGATCGCGGTCGCCGCGCAGGACGGGGAGGCCAATGCCCAGGTCTTCCAGGTCCGCGACGGCGTGCTGTCAGACCGCCAGAGCTTCTACCTGGACAACGCGAGCGACGCCGCGATCGCCGACATCGCGCAGGCGTTCATCCTCCAGTACTACGCGAACGCGATGTCGGTGCCGCCGATGATCATCGTCCAGCGCGAGCTCGAGGACCGCGAGGCGCTGCAGGAGGCGCTGAGTGCCCGCCGGGACGGCCGGGTCGAGATCCGCGCCGCCGAGCGGGGGGACAAGCGCCGCATCCTCGAACTCGCCGAACGCAACGCGCGCCTGGCCATCGACCAGGAGAAGCTCCGCTCCGAGCGCCGGCGCCAGCAGCGGGTGGAGGCGCTCGACGGGCTCCAGCAGGCGCTGGGGCTCGACACCATCCCGCTGCGCGTCGAGTGCTTCGATATCTCCACCTTGATGGGCACCAACACCGTCGCCTCGATGGTGGTGTTCGAGGGCGGGGCGCCGAAGAAGTCCGACTATCGCCGCTTCCGGGTGTTCAGCGTCGGCGACGGGCAGCCCGTCGGGGACGGGGAGCGCGGCGAGGACGGTGAGCCGGCGTTCGAGTACGGCCCCGACGACTTTGCCGCGATGGAGGAGATCCTCGGGCGCCGCGTCGCGCGCTGGGAGAGCCAGCGTGACTTCTCCCCCCACGACAAGGACTACGACCCCAGCTTCGCCGCGCTGCCCAACCTCGTGGTCATCGACGGCGGCAAGGGACAGCTCGCCGCCGGCCTGCGGGTGCTCGAGCCGTTCCGCGAGCGCGGGGTGGCGATCGTCTCGCTCGCCAAGCGGATCGAGGAGGTGTTCTTCCCGGGCCGCTCCGAGCCGCTCGTACTCGACCATGACACCCCGGAGCTGCAGCTGCTCCAGCGCGTGCGCGACGAGGCCCATCGCTTCGCGATCACCCACCATCGGATCCGCCGCGACCGGGCGATGACCGCCTCGGTGCTCGACGAGCTGCCCGGCGTCGGACCGGCGCGCAAGCGGGCGCTGCTCGCCCACTTCGGTTCCCCCGACGCAATCCTCTCGGCGTCCCGCGAGGAGCTCGAGTCGGTGCCCGGCGTCCCCGGCAAGCTCGCCCGCGAGATGTACCGCGAGCTCCACAAATCCGGGGTGTAGGGCAAGCTATGGACGCCGTGGAGGGATCGAGCGCACTCACCGACCTCGTCGTGATCACCGGTTTCTCGGGGGCGGGCAAGTCGACCGCGATGGCGGTGTTCGAGGACGAGGGTTACTTCTGCGTGGACAACCTGCCCTCGGAGATGATCCGTTCGCTCGTCGACCTGTTCATGCACGCGGGGTCGAAGGTGACGCGCGCGGCGGTCGTCTCCGACGCCCGCGGGGGAACCTACTTCGACGGGCTGGTCGAGATGCTCGACGGGCTGCGCGACAGCGGGGTGCGCCACCGGATCCTGTTCCTCGAGGCCGACGAGTCAGCGCTGCTCACGCGTTATAAAGAGACCCGCCGCCGCCATCCGCTCGCGCCGACCGGCTCGGTCGCGGAGGGGATCGCGCGTGAACGGGAGCTGCTGGCGCCGCTGCGGGCGCGGGCGGAGGCGGTGCTCGACACCGGTGCGATGAGCGCCTCGACGCTGCGTCGGCGGATCACCGAGGAGCTCCTGCCCTCGAAGACCCCCGGCCGGCTCGCCGTCACCTTCCAGAGCTTCGGCTTCAAGTACGGCCCGAGCCGCGACGTCGACCTCCTGTTCGACGTGCGCTTTCTGCCCAACCCGCACTACGAGCCCGAGCTGCGCCCGCTCACCGGGCGCGACCCGCGGGTGGTGCAGTACGTGGGCCGCGACGGGGCGCTCGAGGGCTTCTACGAGCACCTGCATCCGATGCTCGACTACCTGCTGCCCCAGTACCGGCAGGAGGGCAAGGCCCACCTCGTGGTCGGAATCGCCTGTACCGGTGGCCGGCATCGCTCGGTGGCGATCGCCGAGCACCTCGGCGCTCGCTACGCCGACTCGGAGGGGTATCTCGTCGACGTCACCCACCGCGACATCGCCGAGGCCGGATGATCGACCACGTCGGTTTCGAGGTCTCCGACCTCGAGCGCACGACCGGCTTCTATGACCCGGTGTTCCACGCGCTCGGGGCGCGGCGGATGCACGACGCCGCACAGGCGGTCGCCTACGGGGTCAACGGACCGACGGTGTGGTTCGTCACCCGAGGCCTGGCTCCGGGCCCCGCGTACGGTCATCTCGCACTGTCGGCGAGCGGCAAGGCGGCCGTCGACGCGGCCTACGAGGCGGGGCTCGCCCACGGCGGCGCCGACCGTGGGACCCCGGGGCAGCGGCCTCAGTACGGACGGCGCTACTACGCCGCCTACCTTGCCGATCCCGACGGGCTGCGGGTCGAGATCGTCTCCCGCCGCTGAGAACCGTAACCCCTCGCCGGCGGGTAGATTGTCGCGGTGCGCCGCCGCGGCGACGTGCGGCGGCTCCCGACGTGTTCAGAACAGAAAGGCAGCGTCCATGGCGGTACGGGTGGCAATCAACGGGTTCGGGCGGATCGGACGCAACGTCTTCCGGGCCGCGCAGGAGAGCGGCGCCGACATCGAGTGGCTCGCCGTCAACGATCTCGTCGACCCCAAGACGATCGCCCACCTGCTCAAGTACGACTCGACCTACGGCCCGTTCCCGGGCGAGGTGTCGGCAACCGCCGCGGGCCTCGTCGTCGACGGCCACGAGATCCGGGTGCTCGCTGAGACCGATCCGGCGGCCCTGCCGTGGGGCGAGCTCGGCGCTGACGTGGTGATCGAGTCGACCGGGCGCTTCACCGACCGCGAGAACGCGGGCAAGCACCTCGAGGCCGGCGCGCAGAAGGTGATCATCTCCGCGCCCGCGACCAACCCCGACACCACGGTGGTGCTCGGCGTCAACTTCGACGAGGCCTACTCGGCCGCGGACCATCACGTGATCTCCAACGCCTCGTGCACGACCAACTGCCTCGCCCCGGTGGCCAAGGTGTTGCAGGACACGGTCGGCATCCGCCACGGGCTGATGACCACGATCCACGCCTACACCGCCGATCAGCGGCTGCAGGACATGCCCCATTCGGACCTGCGCCGAGCGCGGGCCGCGGCGGTGAACCTGATCCCCGCCTCCACCGGCGCGGCGAAGGCGATCGGGGTGGTGATCCCCGCGCTCAACGGCAAGCTGAACGGGTTCGCGATCCGCGCGCCGGTCCCCACCGGCAGCGTCGTCGATCTCACGATCGAGGCGGAGCGCGCGACGTCGGTGGAGGAGGTCAACGGGGCGTTGCGGGCGGCCGCCGAATCCGGTCCCCTGCACGGCCTCATGCTCTACACCGAGGATCCGATCGTCTCCTCGGACATCGTGAAGAATCCCGCCTCCTCGATCGTGGACTCCGCGCTCACCGCGGTGATGGACGGCACGATGGTGAAGGTCGTCGCCTGGTACGACAACGAGTGGGGCTATTCCAACCGGGTGGTCGACCTCGTGCAGAAGGTCTAGCCGACCGGTGAGGACGCTCGAGGATCTCGGCGAGGTACGCGGTGCCCGCGCGCTCGTCCGGGTTGATTTCAACGTCCCGCTCGACACCTCCGGGGAGACGCCGGCGGTGGCGGACGACACCCGGATCCGCGCCGCGCTGCCGACCCTCCAGGCGTTGCTCGACGACGGCGCCGCCCTGATCCTCGTCTCCCACCTCGGCCGCCCCGAGGGGCGCGACCCCGCGCTGTCGCTCGCCCCGGTCGCCACGCGTCTGTCCGAGCTGCTGGGCGCGCCGGTGAAGCTCGGCCCGGACGCGACCGGGGCGGAGGTCGCCCAGATGGCCGAGGCGCTGCGCGACGGCGACGTGATGCTGCTGGAGAATATCCGCTACGAGCCCGGGGAGACGGAGAACGATCCCGAGCTCGCCGCCGGGCTCGCGGGCCTCGCCGAGGTGTACGTCAACGACGCCTTCGGGGCCGCGCACCGCGCCCACGCCTCGACCGAGGGCGTCGCGCGGCTCATCGAACGGCGGGCCGCCGGCCGGCTGCTCGCGCGCGAGGTGAGCGTGCTCACCGACCTGCTCTCCGAGCCGTCGCGGCCGCTGGTGGCGGTGCTCGGCGGGGCGAAGGTGTCTGACAAGCTCGGGGTCCTCGAGGTGTTCCTCGACCGCGCTGACCGCGTGCTCATCGGCGGGGCGATGTGCTTCCCGTTCTTCGCCGCCCAGGGTCACGCGGTCGGCGATTCGCTGTGCGCGCAGGAGGACGTCAGGCTCGCGCGGCGGCTGCTCGCGGGGGCTGAATCAGGGTCTCACCGGGCGACGCTCACGCTGCCCACCGATCTCGTGGTCGCCGAGCGCTTCGCCGCCGACGCGACGCCGCAGACGCTCGACGGCGTCGAGGTGCCCGACGGTCACCTCGGCCTCGACATCGGCCCGCGTACCAGCGCCGCCTATGCCGCCGAGATCGCGCAGGCGGCCACCGTGTTCTGGAACGGCCCGATGGGCGCTTTCGAGCTCCTGCCGTTCGCGGCCGGCACCCGGACGGTCGCCGACGCGGTGGCCAGCGCCCCCGGGACCACCGTGGTGGGCGGCGGGGACTCGGCCGCGGCTCTCGTCCAGTTCGGCGGCGCGGACCGGGTGACCCATCTGTCGACCGGCGGCGGGGCCGCGCTCGAGCTCATCGAGGGCCGTGCGCTGCCCGGGGTGGAAGCGCTCGCATGAGCGCGTCGTCGCCGCGCACGCCGGTGATCGCCGGCAACTGGAAGATGCACAAGACGGTCGCCGAGGCCGAGGCGTTCGTCGGCGCGCTGCTGCCCCAGGTGTCAAG
Organism: uncultured Solirubrobacteraceae bacterium; assembly: GCA_964246945.1. Classification (GTDB taxonomy): domain Bacteria; phylum Actinomycetota; class Thermoleophilia; order Solirubrobacterales; family Solirubrobacteraceae; genus Palsa-465. Next base: position 5,302 of record CAXTTD010000103.1, read on the forward strand.
CCTCGACCACGTCGAGCTCGCGATCTGCCCGCCGTTCACCGCGCTGGCCGCGATGGTCGATTCCACGCGCGGCTCTGCGGTGGCGGTGTACGCCCAGAACATGCACGCCGAGCCCGCGGGTGCGTTCACCGGGGAGGTGTCGGCGCCGATGCTGTGTGAGCTCGACGTCGCCGGCACGGTGCTCGGCCACTCCGAGCGGCGCGAGCAGTTCGGCGAGACCGACCGGGCGCTCGCCGCCAAGGTGACGGCGGCCCTCGACGCCGGCCTGCGGGTCATCCTGTGCGTCGGGGAGACCGAGGAGGAGCGGGCCGACAACGGCACCGAGCGCAAGCTGCGCCAGCAGGTCCAGGAGGACCTGGTGCGGATTCCGGAGGACCGGCTCGGCGAGATCGTCATCGCCTACGAGCCGATCTGGGCGATCGGCACCGGCCAGGTGGCGAGCGCCGAGCAGGCCCAGGACGCGATCGCATTCGTGCGGGCCCTCGTCGCCGACCGCTCCCGCGAGCAGGCGCAGCGCACCCGGATCCTCTATGGCGGCTCGGTGAAGCCCGAGAACGCCGCCGAGCTGCTCGCGTGCCCGGATATCGATGGCGCGCTCGTGGGGGGCGCGGCCCTCGAGGCCGATTCGTTCGCGGCGATCGCCCGGGCGGCCGCCGGCTCGTGAGCGCCAGATCGTGAGCGTCGGTTCGTGAGCGCCGGCCCGTCGCGTGGTCCGGGAACCGGTGCGGCCCCGGACGGGCTCCCGGTGGCGCGCGCGGTGCTCGTCGTCCTCGACGGCTGGGGCCTTGAACCGGCCGGGCCGGGCAATGCGGTGTCGCTGGCCGACACCCCCGTGTTCGACGCGCTGTGGGAGCGATTTCCCACCACGACGCTCACCGCCTGCGGCAACGCGGTCGGTCTCCCGGAGGGCCAGATGGGCAACTCGGAGGTCGGTCACCTCAACCTCGGCGCGGGGTCGGTGGTGCGCCAGGACCTCACCCGGATCGACGCCGCGGCCGCGGACGGCTCGCTCGCGGAGAACGCGGTGCTCCGCGAGGCGATGGCGGTGTCGGATGGGGCGCGCGTGCACGTGATCGGGCTCGTGTCCGACGGTGGCGTGCACTCCTCGCTGGAGCACCTGCGAGCGCTGATCGAGATGGCCGCCGCGCTCGGGGTCGGCGAGCTCGTCGTCCACGCGTTCACCGACGGGCGCGACACCTCGCCGACCGGGGGTGAGCGGTTTCTCGCGCAGGTGGAGGAGTGGATGGCCGCGGCGGGGGTGGGGCGGATCGGATCGGTGATCGGTCGCTACTACGCGATGGATCGCGACCGCCGCTGGGAGCGGGTGCAGCAGGCCTATGACCTGCTCGTGCACGGCCGCGGCGAGTTCTCGGCGTCGAGCGGCGCGCAGGCGTGCCGCGACGCCTACGCGCGGGAGGAGACCGACGAGTTCATCACGGCCACGGTGGTCGGCGACGCGGACTCGCGGATCCGGGCCGGCGACTCGGTGATCGGCCTCAACTTCCGTCCCGATCGGATGCGGGAGATCACGCTCGCGCTCTGCGCGCCGGACTTCGACGATGTCGAGCGCGGCGACGGTGCGCTTCTCGAGCGCTACGCGACGATGGCCGAGTACGACGAGAACTGGTCGTTCCCGGTGGCGTTCCCCCCACAGCGGCCGGCGACGACCATCGGCGCGGTGATCGCGGACGGGGGCGGGCGCCAGCTGCACGTCGCCGAGACTGAGAAGTACCCGCACGTCACGTACTTCTTCAACGGCGGGGAGGAGACCCCGTACACCGGGGAGGAGCGCGCGCTCGTCGACTCCCCGCGTGACGTGCCGACCTATGACCACAAGCCCGAGATGTCCGCGCCGCAGGCCGCCCGGGCGTTCGTCGACGCCTGGACTGGAGCGGCGGCCGACGGGGGCGAGGGGTTCCGGTTCGGGATCATCAACTTCGCGAACGCCGACATGGTCGGCCACACCGGCGTGATCCCCGCCGCGGTGCGGGCGGTGGAGACCGTCGATCGCTGCCTCGGCGAGGTCGTTGAGGCGGTGCTCGAATTCGGCGGGGCGCTGTTCATCACCGCCGATCACGGCAACGCCGACCACATGCTCGAGCCCGACGGGTCGCCGAACACCGCCCACTCGCTCAACCCGGTGCCGGTGATCGTCACCGTGGACGGCATGTCTCTGCGCTCTGGGGGCGTGCTCGCCGACGTCGCCCCGACGCTGTTGGCGTTGCTCGGGGTGCCGCAGCCTGCGGAGATGACGGGTCGCTCGCTCCTCGAGAGCTGAACCGGCGGTGTGCCGGGACTCGGTCGGCGACAGGAGGGTTCGGGGCGCGGGAGCTCGATCTCAATCGGTTCTTGATCTTACAATGGTAGACTCAGGTTTGTTGGTACGAGCTCAGTCACGTAAGCACCTTGACCCGAAAGGCATCCACCATGGCCCTCATCCACTGGGAACCCGTTCCCGCCCGACTGTTCACCTCGCTGTTCGATACGCCGACCGCCGGCGTGCCGGCGACCCGCCGCTTCGCCCCGGCCACCGACATCGTCGAGTCCGACACCCACTACATCCTGCGCGCCGACCTGCCCGGCGTCACCGAGACGGACATCTCAGTCGAGCTCGACGGCAACGTCCTGTCGATCTCGGGCAGCCGGCAGGCGCACCGCGAACAGTCCACCGATGGCTACCGCCGCTACGAGCGCAGCTCGGGCAGCTTCCGCCGCTCGGTCCGCCTGCCCGCCGGCGTCGACGCGAGTGCGATCGCGGCGAGCTTCGATCGCGGTGTGCTCGAGGTGACGGTGCCCAAGCCTCAGGCCCCGGCCCCGCACAAGATCACGATCACCGTCGGTGAGACCCCGCGTGCGGTCGACGAGCCGGCCGAGGCCGCCGAGGCCAGCGCCACCGAGGCGCGCCCGGAGGCCATCGCCGCCGAGTAGCCCCCACGGTGAAGTTGGGCGATTTGACTGGCCTGCTTGGACAAATCGCCCAACTTAGGCGGCGACCCGGGCAAAGGTTTCCTCGGCGCGCTCCAGCCAGCGGGTGACGTCGGCGGCGGTGCGGTGGCGGATCGACCAGTCGACCTGGCGCAGTGCCATGTGGGCGACGTAGGCGGCAAGCACCGACGGTTCGCGGACGCTCGCGCGAGCCGCTTGCCACACCCGCTCGATCGCCGTCGCCGACACATCGGCTTCCGGCAGGCAGAAGGCGAGCGTCACCAGGTCGAAGGCCCGGTCCCCCGAGCGCATCCCCTCGTTGTCGACGACGCCGGCGAGGCGACCGTCGCGCTGGACCACGTTGAGGTGGTGGAAGTCGAGATGGACCGCGTCGCACTCGTCGGTCGCGCTCGATCCGGCCGCCGCCAGCGCCGCGCCGGCGGCCCGGACGCGGCGCAGCAGCGACCGGGTGCGCGGATGGTGGTCACGCAGCGAGCCGTGCTCGCAGTAGCCGGAGAGGCCCTCGTGCAGCGAACCGACCATGTAGTCGCGAAAGCCCCCGCCCGCCGGGGCGAGCCCGGCCTGGCGCGCGTTGTGGGCGAGCAGGTCGCTGACCAGCGCGTCGCTCACGCGCGTGTGGCTGCGGCCGGGCAGCCGCTGCTGGAGCACGAGCACGCCGTCGGCGACGCGGCCGACGTGCTGGTACTCGGGCACCGCGGCCCCGCGGGCGCGCAGCGCGTC